>CAZMYP010000031.1:0-21480 GCA_964570535.1 uncultured Herbinix sp. | reverse complement strand
CATTATTCTGTATGGTAGTAACTCAAAGTTATTCTGAATAACTGGGCAGTGATATTTTGCCTGTAAACTCTCCCATATGGCTTTATATTTTAGATATTGTTTCTCCATAATCTTGTCCACATCTTTTGTAGTAGCATCAGGTGATGGATATTCATCTATATTTTTATTAGTTGTCAGAATATAGATAATCTCTGGATTAAAATCATCTAATTTTATATTGTCAAATATAGCCTCTTCATAGTATCTATTATATTGACCTATATAAAAATCAGGCTTAATCCCAGCTTGCAATAAAAACAGCTCTAAGATGTCAGCTATATCTCCGATTGTAGAACCGCTAAGTAATGCAATACGCTTACAAATAAAGCCATCCTTTTCAAGAAGCTTACGTCTTAGTCTTTTCTGATTTTCTAAAATATACATACAGTCCAATGGATAATCGAATCCCATTCTTTACAGACCTCCCTGGGTATCTAGTTCTTTCAATGCTGATAGCAAGGTATCATTTTCCTGCTTACTCATTATTGCAAATCTTATAAATTGCTTTTCACCTATACCCTTTTTACCGTTTAAATCCTTAATAAGGATATTGTATGATTCCAGTAATTTGGTCGCCAAATCCCTTGAGGTATAGGTATTTGTAATCTCACACATAACATAATTAGCCTGAGTAGGAATAGTACGCAGGTAGGATATGTTTTTTAGCCCAGAGACAAATGATTTCCTAGTGTTTATAAACTTCTTGAATGATGCTTTATAAATCCCCTTGTATTTTCCAAAAATTTGTAGGTAGAACTCTGCAAAGGAGTTAATATTCCATATGGGCATCTCCCTGTTCAATCTTTCAATAAACTCAAAATCAGATGAGGCTAATATACCTATTCTTAAACCTGCTACACCAAATGATTTGGATATAGATTTAATTAATATTAGATTTGGGTATTTTTCAAGTATATCATTTTGTAGTAAGGATTCTTCATTAAATGTACCTGAAAAATCAATAAAGCTCTCATCAAGTATAACCTTTATATTCTTATTAATAGCCCAGTCCATTAAATTAAGAAGCTCATCCATCTTAATAAAGTTACCACTGGGATTATCTGGATTTATTATAATAACTGAGCTTATATCTGTTTTATCATAATGACTTATTAAATCAAAGGCCGAGTATATAAAATCATTGTTTTGATTACCGGGATAAAATGGGACAATATCACTTTTATTTATACGATTTGGGTATTCTTGAAATGTCGGATATACTATACCTACTTTCCCTTTAATCATCTGCATAACAAAATAAATCAATTCGGATGCTCCATTACCAAGAGTTATGTAATTAAAATTTATATCAAAATACTTGGATACCAACAAACGATTAACATTTAAACCAGAGGGATAAGAAACAATCAGCTTCTCAAAATTCGACTTAATCTCAGCATTTATCTTGTCATTGGGAAAGTAAGGATTAACTAGATAACAATAATCTAGTACCCCAGGATATCTCCAATACCCTCCATATCTATTCTGCATCTTAGTAAGTCTATCCTGTGTATCTGTAAATATTGACTCCGCAATATCCAAATCTTGAATATCATCTATTTCATACCAATTCTCACTCTCGAGCTTTAGAGCATAGACATCAGCGTTTTTAAGCATAATTATTACCTTAAGAACCTGCTCATAATATATATTATTACCAAGGGCCTTACAATAAGCTTCGAGAAATGGAACATAATGAGTTTCTGAAAATATCTGGCTAAATTTATATATATTTACCGTTTTATAGTATTCACTCATCTCGCTATATAAAAACTCATTTTTTGTTATGAAGCGCTGGATTTTATTTCTTGCATCAAGCGTTACAACTGTCCCATCCATCCAATTTTCAAACTTTGCAACCAAGGCCAAGTTAGGATGTGGATGATCAATCAATTTACTTAATATACTATCCTCAAATATTAAGTCCGATTCCAATAATATAGTATCCTCAGCAACCAAGAAATGCTTAGCAAGGTATAGTGAATAAATATTGTTAGTCTTGTCATATATTTCATTTACTACATATTCAATAGGTGTTTTAATATCTAGCTCATTTACAAATTGTATCAAATCATCTCTTTCATATCCCACCACTAAAACAATGCGTATTAATTCTAGGCTGTCAAGCTGCCTTAACATCCTCTCAATTAATGCTACACCATTTACTTCTATCATGCACTTTGTACGGTCTTGAGTAAGCTGCTTTAAGCGTCTTCCCATACCGGCCGCTAATATAATCGCCTGCATCCTTTTCCCTCCTATAGTTCGTGTAAATTACTTACGTCAATCATAGCAGGTAAATGCTTTGCTACTCTTGCCGATACCGACGGATATCTATCATAATCCTTTGAATATGAGTACTCTAAAATTTCAATATAATTAGATGGAGCAAAGAATTTGTGACCTTCAAATTCAACCTCTGTCAAGTTCTCAAATGATTCTCGTTTATTAAAAACCTTATTATAGGGATTTCTCTTAGTATATAAAAAAGTCAATCGATTGGATTTATGTTTGACACATGACGCTATTTTATAAAAATATTTAGAGCTTGCTTTATTAGACACCTTTCTTAGTAGCATATAATACCATCTTTTTATGGTTTTTCGCTCACTTTCAGCTCCCATATGTGCCCAAGTCATAGTCTTAAAAAACTTACATAATGAATATTGTAATCTATGCAATATTCTAGAACTAAAACCATTAAAGAATGGGTGTATATCTATAAATATCCCTGGATGACTATCATATTTATCTCTCCCAGCTTTACAAAACATGGTTCCATTTCGTTTAATTTGATAAAACAAAAGGTTATTATCCTTGTCAGTGTCTTGAGTTCGAATGAAATATTTTTCTTTTTCAATTTCAACTTCTGCAACACTGGCAAATCTAAGCCATTCATCATACAACATAAATATATCAACATCATCATCCCAGGGAATAAACCCTTTATGTCTAACTGCTCCAAGCAGAGTTCCTGCTGCAAGTATATATTTTATATTATGCAGACGGCATATTCTATCAAATTCAATAAGTATATCCATTTCTACCAATTGAACTCTACGTAATATCTCGGGTCCTTCTAAAACAGCTTGATTGACAGGTCTTTTCTTAATATCCTCCATTTCCTTGATGCTATAATGCCTGATAAGCCATTCCTTTGCATCTTTTATTATAGAGAATTTCTCTCCTTCAAATATACATTCAACCACATTACGGTATGTATCTGCAGAGCATACCATGTTATCTATTTTCGACATTTCAGGTATGTATACATATTTCGTTGCCTCTACATGTTGGGTTCCATACTTAATTAAATTGTCAAAATCACTAGATGTTTTTTTCCTATATCTATTTATTTGAATTATCTTCTTTTTTATATTTCCTAATCTTATCGTATCAGGAGGGCTTTTCTGTGTATGTATTATTCTATTAAGCTTTGTGTATACCTTAACAAACTCTCTTAATTCTCTTTTTGTGTTACCAGCATATAATATAGGAAAAACATTTATTCTGTAATCATAATAGACTTCATCCCTCTTTCTATCCTTAGGAAGATGAACTTTACTTCTTTTAGCTACAGAAAAATAGATTTCATTAAATTGGTAACTATTCTTATAATCAGCTACATAATACTCCGAATCCTTAAATTCTCTTTCACAGATAGTTTTTAACCTGATAAAATCATCGTAAAGCAGGCCTATCTGAGATACAGCGGTCCAAGGCACAAAGCCTTTATATTCCACCGCTCCCCATAATGATGAAAATAATAACGTGTACTTTATTTGATGTTTTTCACATATCTTCTTTACCTGCAAAAGAAGTTCAAGTGCCATCTCCTGTGATTTATAAATTTTTATTGTTTCTGCCTCTTTATTCATTATGTGTTTAATTACCTCCCAAGTATCAATTCTGTAGTTTTCTACTTAAAACTTCATAGGCCTTTTTGCCAGCCGTTCCATCTATATTCAGAAATGCTTTACTTATCATTTCCATTCTTTTTTCTTTTAATGGATCTTTTGCATTACAAATCATATCTATAAAATCATCAAAGGTCATTCCATCAGGTTTGAATCTAAAATAGTTCAAGTTTCTGTTTATTGGAGCTCTTTCAATTTCCTCTTCGGAGGCCTTCCTTTGAAAGATCATGACCGGCTTACCTGTAACCATATATTCATTAATGAGTGAGCTATAGGTTGATATTAGTGCATCTGATAATGTAAAGGCTAAAGAATAGTCTCCAGTTCTATCTATTACACAGTTATCCGATTCCTCAATTATGCGACTAATCTCTTTTATATATAAAAAGCATTTTGGAAATCTTTCTTTAAGCATTGTTTCCAAAAGAGGATGAGGTCTCCAAATAAGAGCACATCCTGGTTTGTTTATGATTGCCTTTAATATTTCGTTGTAGTATCTAACAGCGTAATCACCAGACTTAGTAGTATTTGAGCTAGATTGTGGGAAGTAACTTAAGTGTGTATTAAGTAAGAATACCTTTCTGTCCTTTAGCTTAATCTCCCACTCAATTGGTATATTAATTGGTCGCTTCATTTTAGCCACAACAGCATCAATCTTAGGAGAACCAACTGCTAAAAGCTTAGATTCAGGATGACCATATGATCTGAATATATCCTTTACTCTCTCAGATTGTACTATTATAAAATCTGCATTTCGTGCACCTGGAACAGCATATTGAAAATCTGTTCTTCCTGGATTATATGCAGCATAAGTAAAATATGGACTGTAAACAAGGCAACCCGTATTTTCTTTTAAGGTAGATGAATAAAATATTTCTGGCACTCTGGTTAAATTATTTGCATCATCGTACGGGTTATGTATAAATATCATTTCAGGGTTTTCCACTTCTATATTGTACTTATCATAAGGTGTAATTGGTATATAATCTTGAAATTTGTCTCCTTCGTATTTCAAGGTTATATCATTAGAACTAGCAATATCATAATATGGTATAGGGATTACTAGTGAATCACAAGATGGATCATCATATGCCGCTTGCCATATGCTCTCTAAAGATGTCCACATAGATACCTTGTATGGTAAAAAAACAGCTCTCCATTTACTTTCAATGCTATTTATAATACCAATTTGATATTCTATATCATTTTTTATCTGTTTAATAATATTAGCTATAGACTTTGACATGACACTTGATGTGTCAATATTATAAAGCCTTTCAAAGTCCTTTTGTACAATTTTAATACTAACCTCGGTATCCTTAGAAGCTATAAATTGGCTAATGGATTCCAAGGCTTCTGCTGATAACTTCACATATTCCTTCCATTCGTCTCCACCATCTATACAATAGTCTAAGGCTTCTATAACAGTGTTTAGTAAGGCCACTATTCTTTTTTTATCATTAATATACATGATTCACCACCAAAACATAAAATATTATACTAAGTTGCATTCCTTACTATTATTTCATACTACTAATCCTTGCCAAGCCAGGCTCATAATTTCCACATTTACTATAATATATCCTAGCTTTATCCACACTTCCAAGGCACTCATATATTACTCCAATATTATAATATGCCCGGTAACTATTGACACCATCCATCTTATATTGCTTCATATTGGTTGCCTTAACGAACTCACCTATTGCTTCTGTGAATCTTGCATTATTCATATAGATTAATCCCATCAGATATACAAAATCAGCAGTGACTGCAAACTCGTCGTATACACCTAACAACTGCATAGCAGTTTCATATTGTTGTGAGTTAATAAGGGCATAGCCATAGCTTTCTACCATATCCTGAACGTATTCAAGCCTGGGATCAAGGTCAAAGTATAGGGCCTTAGCAAACCACTGGCAAGCCTCCAAGTAGTCCTCCTGCATATAATAGGACTTGCCTAGCTGATATAGGACATAGGGATCATTTCCCTCTTCCTCTAATTGATTTAGGAGAAGCTTAATATTACGATTAGTTTTTTGCTTTCTCTCCTCTAGGCTTCCATCATAGCCCTTATGTTCTACTTCAATCGGGATGTTATAAAAATGACTTTCCATATCTTCTATAGGTATAAGCTGCTCATGAATCTTCCCTTTATACCTATATAGGTCCTTTGAAAATAGTCTACCCAGCCTAGTCCTAACATGGAAGGTCTCACCCTCCCTAGTAAAGTTATCCTTTATAACAAGTCTTCCTATGCCATCGGGATTGTCCCTAATAAGCCTTTCAAGCTCATCCCTATCTATATAATCTACAATCTCATCACTGTCGATAACAAGCACATATTCATTAGATGCTTTACTAATACTATAGTTTCTAGCCGCAGAGAAATCCTTTTGCCAGACATAATCATAGACCTTATCTGTATATTTGCTAGCAAGATGCTTAGTCTTATCTGTAGAGCCTGTATCTACTATAACTATCTCATAGCCCAAGACTAGTAGTGGCCGAAGACAATGTGGTAATAGAGCTTCTGCATTTTTCACAATCATACAGATGGAAATCATATTAGCTACCTATCTCTTTCCTTTTATTAAAAAAATGTACTATGACAATATTATAGCACAAAGTCAGCTGTTTATATATAAAACGACATATGTTATTTTATGTTTCTTGCTTGAATTTAAAATGCTATTTTATATATCGACATTTTATATGAAATACTCAATAAAAAGCCACAATAGAACAGCTCTAAAGAGAGTTATCCATATCGTGGTTGTTGTAAATTATATATCATATTAGTGGAATTGATTAAACAAGGCATTACATTTAGATTACCTTTTACATTCTCCTATTCACAAAAAAGGGGCTGACATTTGTCAGCCCTTTCTTAGTAAAAATTATAATTGTTACTGTAGTAATGCAAGTACTCCCTGTGTCTGCTGATTAGCCTGAGCAAGCATAGATTGTGCAGCCTGCTGAAGAATGGTGTCCTTAGAGAACTTAACCATTTCTTTAGCCATATCAACGTCACGTATACGGGACTCGGCAGCCTGTAGGTTCTCAGCGGTATTGTCAGCATTGGCAATTGTGTGCTCTAATCTGTTCTGTAATGCACCAAGATCTGATCTTTCTTCTGATACCTTATCTAATGCTCCCTGGATTGTAGTAATAGATGCAGTAATTGTTTCATAAAGATCAGAATCAACTGCAGTATCTACACCATCAACTCCTAAAGTGGTTGAAGTCATATCACCAATACTAAAAGTTATTTTCTGTAGTGCATTTGCTCCAACTTGAAGGTTCTTGTCAGAAAATGTTCCATCAAGAAGCTTCATCTTATTAAACTCTGTATCAGTTGCAATACGGTCAACCTCAGCAGTAAGAGCAGTTAATTCCTTTGAGATTGCTGTACGGTCTGCAGATACGTTGGTATCATTAGAAGCCTGAACTGTAAGTTCTCTCATTCTCTGAAGAATTGACTGTGTCTCATTAAGAGCACCTTCTGCTGTCTGGATTAAGGAGATACCATCCTGAGCATTAGTAGAAGCCTGTGTAAGACCTCTGATCTGTCCACGCATCTTCTCGGAAATTGTTAAGCCTGCAGCGTTGTCGCCTGCACGGTTAATCTTAAAACCTGAAGATAACTTCTCTGTTGATTTTGCAATGTTTCCTGTGGTAATACCTAACTGTCTGTTTGTGTTGGCTGCTGCCATGTTGTGTTGTACTATCATATTCATTCCTCCTTGAAATAATGTGATTAGTAGCGTCCTTGCTACTAATTGTTTTGCCTTACATTATATATATCGGTAAAGTTTTATAAAACATTATACCCTTTTTTAAATATTTTTAATTCTTTTTGTCGTAAAAATAAGATTGCTCTTCCTGCTTACCTGACATGCTTTTATAGTAATTTGTTACAGTTTCATTGCTTAGTCTGGCATTCTTTATATTTTTGCGTTTGCTTACTAATAAAGCCTCTATCTTTGACTTATTTCTCTTTTCTAATGCCTGTAACTTTACACTCAAATCAGTGACCTTAGTTACAAGCTCTTTCAGATCTTCAATTTCAGTTCTATATGAATTAGGATTATTATTTAGTTCTTCTCTAATCCGTTCATATACCATCTCAAAGCCCTTGTCAAACTCTGTTAGGTCTTTTATCTGCTCCTCTTTAAGAGAAATGGTTCTTAAGAACTCATCCTCATCGAAGCTTTCTGAATCGATAATATCCTGTTGCTTTGTAGTGATTTGCATAAGCTCAGTTAGAACTTCATTTTTCTTGCCCAGTGAATCTATTAACAATTGAATATAGGTTTGTTTAACATTATCCTTTAATCCCATCCTATGCTCCTTTAGCTTTACTACTACTTAGCCAGCTTCATTACTTCCTTCCAAGTGTCACGCATCTCTCTAATATATCCAAGAGCTTCCTCAAGGATTTCAGTATCCTTCTTAATATTACTTTCAACCAGCCTTCTATGTATATATTCATAAACTATATCAAACTGATTAGCAGTTGCATAATTAAAATCCAAGGTGACCCGAAGTTCAGTTATGATTTTTTGAGCCTTTATAATATTTAGATTAGCCTTTTCAATATCTTCCTTCTCTATAGCCGTTATGGCTATATTGCAGAATTTAATTGCTCCTTCATATAGCATCAAGGTTAACTCTGCTGGGGATGCTGTTAATATTCTATTGTCCTTATATACTGAAGCAGCATTTACAGCCATATAATTCTCCTCCTATTACTGATTTTGATTGTTCATTCCAAGCATGGACATTAGAGATGCACTCTGTGCGTTCATCTTAGCCATAGCCGTTTCCATTGCAGAAAACTGCTTATAATACCTATTCTCAACATCTAATAGCTTGGCTTCAAGCTTATCCAAGTCGGACTTATAATTAGTTAATGATTTTGTCATTTCCTTGTCATTATATACAGTTAGCGCACTTCTTAGGGTAGTACTCTTCATTTTATCCATCAATGAATTATACAGGTTGTCACCTAGCTTATTCAATACTGCCATTACATCATCTGGGTTGTTGGTTAGTGCTTCCATAAGCTTGTTGTCAAGGGATGCTACTGCAGCATCATCAGCATCACCATTAATATGAAGGATTCCCTTTTCAGAATAATTTCGGGAGGCTATACCAAAGCTTGCCAGGGAATACGTCTTGCCATTAACCTTAACACCTTCGCCCATAGTATTCCTAAAGCTACTTATCAGACCAGATAAGGTGTCATCCCTTTTTAATAAGGAATCCTTGATTTTATCTTCCCACTTCTTTATCTGATCATCTGTCATTGTAGCTTTTTCTTCTTCAGTTAAAGGATCATAGCCACGGGCAGATTCAGCATTGTATCCATCATTCATTTCCTTTAAGAGCTCATTATATGTCTTTACAAAATCCTTAACAGTATCATATACAGCCTGCGTATTACCAGATACTGATAGATTAATCACCTCATCCTCTGCCGTAACACCCTTTAAGGTTAAGTTAAGTCCATTTACTGAAAAGTTATTTGAGGAGCCTGTAAGCTCTGCTCCATTATATATTACAATTGCATCCGTAGCCTGAACTAATTTCACTTGTGAAGTTTCACTAATCTCAATAACACCAGTAGTCTCATTCTTAACAATATCACTTAGTCCAAGCGCTGAAAGCTTACCGCTTTCTGATGTAACCACTTCGCTAATTCCTGTAAAGCCTTCAAGATCGCTATCTAGTTCTATCTCAGCTATGGAAAATACATTGTATTCATCAGCTGTATTTTCCTCCCAAGCTACATATTCAGCATTCACCTTGGCTTCAGCTTCCTGATTGAGCTTATCCTTTACTGCTGCCTGTAATACCTTTTCATCTAAGGTTTCACCTTCTGCAAGGTCCTTGCTTAGCTCTATCTCTAATTCTGCTGTAACCCTATCAATATTGGCCTGGTCAGTCTTATAATCATTAATTGCTTCGGTTCGTACCTTCTGATGCTTAATCTCTAAAAGCTTGGTCTTAATTACTTCCCTATCCCCGTCAGTGTTGGTGACATTCAGATAATTATTTAGATAGTCATCTATCTTTTTTTTATCAACGCTGCCCAATGAATCATAGCCTAAAGAATCACGGATTGCGTTCTTTTCCTGTACGATGTTTGAGGAAGATGTTTCTATTGTAAATGCATTATCTGCACCACTTGCTTTTGAGCTTATAAAAAAACGCTTATGTGTCGTATCATAGTTTGCATTTAACCCTGCACTCTTTAATGCATTAACAAAATCACCAACAGTTGTGCTATCTCTCACATCTAAGTTAATTTCCTTGCCTGCTGCCTCAATATGTATAGATGTCCCATTAGTTGGGTCAAGTCCAAGGTCCTTCAGTTTAGTACTAGTAGTAATGCTATTACCATTAACATCCTTGCCATCTTTATTTGCACCCGATAACTCACCAGTTACAAATTGTGAACTAGCTAGCTGTTTGACCTTAATAAGATGAGATCCTTCTGGTGCATTGGTTCCAGCAGAAACGTCTACCTTATTAACATTGGAAGATGTTGCTTTCTTAACTGCAAAGCTACCCTGCATTCGCATCTTAGACAATTGACCAGTATAAAACGAATAAATCTTCGAATTTAAGGCTGACCATTTATCCTTCTTCCATTCAGTTGTTGTTATTTTATTTTGCAATTTTGTTGTCTTTAACCTCTGCGCCTTCATTAATTGGGCAACAACATTTTCTGTATCCATTCCAGAGATCAATCCTGATAATCTCATAGCCATAATGATCCCTCCTATCTTCTTTCATCAACCATAAAACCCACTAGTTCCCACATCTTCTGTAACATTTCTAAGGTCTCTTCTGGAGGTATCTCCCGAATAACCTCCTCTGTATTCCTATCCATAACCTTTATTGATACCCTTTTTGTTGACTCATGATAGCTAAATTCACATCTTGTATTATGGACTTTCAACCTATTGTTTGCCTTAGAAATCTCAGCTCTTATATACGAATCACTAGGAGTAGCTTCGTTATTATCGGATTTTTGATCTAAGGGCTGTATACTTTGTATTGCATTGTTAGTTGCGGGTGTCGTATTCACGTCGACAGCAGCCACCTCGGCAGAATTATCAATTCTTGGCCGTTGACCCGCGCTGCTTTGATATACTGATGTCTTAATTATATCTAATCCCATAAAAATACACCTCCATGTGTTGAATATTAATAAGTTAATGCCCTTATCTTAATGTCATCCTTGACAGCCTATATTGGACATATCTGTTCATAAACTATATCGGAATAATATTCAAATAACTTAATATCAATATTATTCAATAATTATTCAAATAATTTTTTCAACTCTTCTTCGCTAACATTAGCAGAAGCAGCCTCTTTATTAGATTCAAGTATCTGCAGATAAATCTCCTTGCGGTAGATTGGCACCGATTTGGGAGCATTGATTCCTATCTTAATCTGGTCACCTTTAATCTCTAGTATTGTAATCTCAATATCATTACCGATCATAATTGATTCATTTACTTTTCTCGATAGGGCTAGCATATTCTGCCCTCCTTTTCAGCTTTTAAAGCTTTTAATTGCTCATAGAAATAGTATTTTATTTCAAATGAAGGATCTTCTACTATTACCTGGCAGCCTTTTTTAGTTTCTGAGTTAATAACAAATGGAGCCTTTAAATTTGCTGAAATCTTTGTAGTATCATTTGGTACTGTAATCGAAACAAGAACCACTAGGTTTTCAGTATTTACCTCTCCAATAGGTGAAAGCAATTCATCCTCAACTGTAGGATTGTACTCTGGCCTTATTAGGAAGGGACTGATTACAGGTATAGCAAGGGCTGGTTCATCTATACTTTGTAACCACGTTATGTCAGGTCTCTCACCACTTTCATTATCATATATAATTGCATATTTTTTGCAGTCCGAAAACCCTAAAATCCCTTGTTCAAAACTAATAATCTTATCCTCTTCAAGATCAATCTCACCAAAATGCTTTGTTTTTATTAGCATTATTATCCCCTTTCCTTATTCAATTTATTTTGTGATTCTATAAAAAGTCCAATAACGAATTCTGTAGTACCTTGGAAGCTGCTGATAAGGATGAATTGTATATCATCTGGGCAGCATTAAAGTTGATAATAGTGTCAACAATATCTGCATCCTCATTCTTAGACAGAAGTTCTTTAAAATCTATCCTTTGACTAGAAAGTCTGTTTTCTGTAAGCTTTAATCGAAAATGTCTGCTGCCAAGATCAGCTACTGCTACATTTACCTTGTCCTGTTCCTTGTTGGAGCTGGTTATACCCTTTGAAAATGCAGTTTGCATAATATCTTTCTTCAATACAAGTTCTGTCTCTAGCTGTCCTAGCATCTCTTCATAACGTACTCTTTCTGAATCCTTTAGACTAATATCCCCCAGACGTTTTTCAATTTCCTTAACCTTTTCTTCTGTCTCTATTACATCATCAACACTTTTTAAAATATCATCAATATCTCTGCCAATTTTATGAGAGATGGCATCTGAGCCTTCTGTATTGATGGTTAGTCTCTGATTGTAATTAATCTCATATTGTATCTCTTGCTTTTCCTTTACATAATTAATGGGATCTTGTTCTGGCTTATCCGTATCTTGCACAACACAGTCAAAGTAATGCTCTGGCTTTAACTGTCCCTTATCAAAGCTTGTTTTCGTATAAGACATCTCTATATTCTCGGCATTTCGTAATACTTCATATACGCTTTCATGTAAGATAATCTCTCCAGTCTCGTATATAAAGTTAACACCTCCAGCTCCAATATCCGGATTGTATGCATCTTCATCATAAATAGATACAGTTTTTACTGGGGAAAGAGTGAACTCCTCTGGTTCTCCTCCAGGATAAGGCACAGTATAGCGAATGCCGTCCATTTCCAGGTTCTCAAGCTTATCATAGGAAAGATTCATCCTATATATATTAGTTAGCTGCGGTGCATTGTCAAATGCAACAGCAGGGTTGTCATAATCCTTTAAGTCATAGCTACCTAATACCTTGGTTACGGTATGTATCTGTTCTCCTGTGAAGCTCTCTGTTATGTCATACTTTAAATTATTGGATTTTTCCATAAATGTCAATGAACTGTCAGTCTTGTATCCTGAGAACACATATCTACCAGCATAATTAGTATTACCTTCCTTATATATCTGATCCTTCATCTCAGCAAGATTTTGTACAATTGATGCACGGTCCTTAGCTGTAAGAGTATCTGAGCTGCCTTGAACACAATATGTATTAATCTGTTTTAGAACCTCATTAATTGTCTTTAATGAGCTCTCTGTTACGTCCATCCAAGAAATTGCATCTGGAATATTCTTCTCATAATACTGGTCAATCTCTGCCAAATTAGTCCTCAGCCTAAGAGCTCTTACTGTAATAATTGGATCATCCGATGGCCTTTGTATCTTCTTACCTGTGGAATATTGTTCCTCTAATTTAGAGACACTTAATTTGTTTTTATTAATATTACCTAGCATATTATTGGTCATCATTCGATTTGTAATTCTCATATGTCACCTCCAACATTATATATATCACATTAAATTCTGTAGCATCAGGGTGAGGGCCCACTACCCGTGAATTGCACAGCGTGCAATTTACCTAAGCCATCTTAAATTCCCCACTACCCGTGAATTGCACAGCGTGCAATTTACCTAGGATAACTTAAAGAATCCCTCTCTTTAAGTTATCCTATAGAATCCCTCTCTTTAAGTTATCCTATACGCCCATATAATTTATCAATCTATCATATATTTCGTCCATCACTGATATAACCTTTGCAGAAAGATTATATGCATTTTGGAAACGTACTAAATTCATGGCTTCCTCATCCATATCAACTCCGGATATAGATAATCTTTGATTTGAAATTGACTGAAGAATGTTCTCCTGACTGGTAGAAAAGCTATCTGCCTTTCTAGTATCAATTCCTATATCCGCAATCAGGGTATTCATAAATCCACCAGGCTCACCCTGTCCAAACATGGTTTTATCTGATTTTAAAGCTATTAAAGCTTCTATTACATCATTATTATCAATTCCATTAAGAATATCTGTTGCCGCAGCAATATGTTTTGGATTATCTGTGAACTGACTACTGATTGTAAGGTTTTCTGCTGTCATAAAGTAGTATGTCCCATATAAGGGTTTATTCTGGGGAACCTCTTCATAAAAACCACCAGTCTGTGAAGTAAAGGTATCAAAATCATAATAATTGTAATCATCAGATTCCGATAAAGGCCCGAATACATACTCTCGTCCACTTACTTTATTAGTAGCATTAAAGAAATCCATTCCCTGATTGTTATCAAGATCTCTTCCTGTTCTGTGAATCTCGTTAAATGCCTTTGCATAGGTTCTTATAAACTCATTCATCCTATCTAAATAATAGGGAATTCCCTTATAATTAATGCTTTCTCCTACCGATGCTCTAGATTCATATATATCAGTAGTTATGGGCTCCTCTAATTCAAATGTATATATAAATTTACCAGTGTCTTCATCAATTCTTACCTCAAAGCCTGTATATACATGCTTTTGATTATCTAGGGTAATAATACCTGTTTCAGGCATATTTAATTTCTCTATCTGATTAATAGTAGTGTCTGTTACAGTTACAAAAAGGTCGCCCTCATAAGCTGTAACATCTCCCTGTAGATTGTGCTGGTTATTGCCATCTCTGATCTCATATAAAGCATTAAGGGAACCACCAAGATTAGCGCTGTCTAGATTGAAAAACTGGCCATTTTCCCAAGCAATGTCATACAGACCTTCAATATCATTCTGGTTTTGCCTATTTGTTCTGGGTATAACTTGAAGCTTATTAAAATCAATTGTATCTACCAGAGTTTGTCCATCCATCTTAACAACATAGCTTGTTACTCCTATATCTGCACCAACAACTTTCTCTGCAACTGATATATTGCCTATCTGTGACAATTCATCCACCAAAAGTGCTCTCTGGTCTCTTAAATCATTGGCTGAACCAGCATTAACCTCCAATGTATTGATCTGCTTAGTAAGAGCTGCAATCTGCTGAGATGTCGAATTTATTTTATCAACCATATTTCGTATCTCAAAATTGCATTCCTCCTGAGTGTTCTTTAAATTCTCAGATATAGAATTGAAATACTCTGTAAGGCTTTTACCATAATTAATAACCTGACTACGAATAGTAAGACTTGAAGGATAGTTTGACAACTCCTGAAGGCTACTATTCATATGGTTAAAGGTTGTAGTAAAACCATCCAATGAAACATCATTAAAATAGTTTTGAATCTCATTCATATAGTGAGACTTAGTAGAATATTCACCTAAGACCGTGCTATTCTTCCTGAACTTAAGATCATAATATTCATCTCTTAGCTGCTTAACTCCAGTAACACTTACACCTGTTCCAGCCATACCATAGCGATTATTCATCTTAAGAGCCCTTCCAGCCTGTTGACCCATAACCTGCCTGGTATATCCTTCTGTTTCTGAATTGGATATATTATGGGCTGTTGTATCAAGAGCAGCCTTATATGCATATAATCCTGTTTGTCCTATATTTAGTCCAAAAAATGTTGATCCCATAATACACCTCCACAATCTAAAGGTTCATATCTTAATACGAACTAATTTACATATTCATAATTATATGTTCTAGCATCTCGCTAACCACATTGACATATCTTGCAGCAGCATTATATGAATGTTGAAACTTAATTAGATTAGTTAGCTCCTCGTCGGAGGACACCCCTGTAACCTCTGCCCTCTGGTTATCTATACTAGCCACCATTGATGATTGATTCATGCTGATGGTATTGACCTGCTCACCTCTGTTGGCAATTTCAGCCATAAAGGAAACATAATAATCACTAATATTATTTGCAGTCAGAGTATTTGGTGATAAGGTGGCAAATGGCTTCTGCCAATTGGATAAAAGCTTTTGTGCCATTTCCATATCATAAGCTCCAGTACCATCATTATTTGATAGGGGCATATAATAGGTATCTCGAAGAACCACGGGATTTACCTCGATTTCACCTAAGGTAAACATAGAATAATTATCCGATGAATCCTCCTCCATATATATACGAACTATTTTGCTCTCAATACTTCCGTCCTCATTAAGAATCTGTATCTCCTGCTCATCCATATAGCGAGGTAGAGACTTTCTGCTAAATAAAGCTTCTCCCTTGGTCCTATTAGAATCCATTCCAACAGGAGCATTTTCCTCATCCAATATCTTTATCTTGCTGCCATCGGCTAAGGTTACCTCTTTATTAGGACTCAAAGTATCATTTATCATTGTTACTATTCCATGTATAAGCTGATCAAACTGAGCCTGTACTGTCATAATGACAGATGGATTAATTCTATTGTTATACTCCCTTACAGCCTCCTGGTACTGGGCTTCTGTCTCATATCGCTCCTGTACTGGTATGTCTGCATAGTTGGCTTGCTTATGACCTCTTGCCATAATTAATCCCTTTAGAGCACCAATATCGGTATCATGGATGGAGGATGGAGGTCTATCCATGTTAAATACGTCAATAGAGCCATGTACTGTCCAAATTGGTTTTAGCATCTCAGAGCCTTCACTGATTCTGGTGACATCCATATGATATACCCAGTCCTCAGTTATAAATGGCATACCCTCCAAGTTTACTGTAACCACTCCTGTGGGATCCTCTTTATATGTAATATTAATATTTTTTCCCAATTCATCTAGAAGTAGATTCCTTTGATCTCTTAAATCATTGGCTTTCTCAACTCCTGTACTTTCGTAATGCCTAATTTTTATATTTAATTCCTTTATTTCATTACCTATATCATTAATTCGATTTACACTGTCTGTAATCATTGTGTTCAGATTTACCTGATAATCATTCATCTGCTTTGATATATTCTCAGCTCTCTCAACAAAGGATACTGCTGTTTGTACGAATGAAGCCCTTGCTACAATATTATCAGGCTCCCTAGATAATTCCTGTAAGGCTCCCCAAAATTCTTTCATTGTATTTTGAAATTGTACTCCTTCAAGCTCACCAAATAATCCCTCAATTTCAGAAACTGCTTTATATTGGGATTCATAAAAAGCCTGTCTACCAATCTCCTGGCGATAGGCTTCATCCAAAAAGGAATCTCTCACCTGTTTCAACTCAGCAAATGTGGAACCTAAGCCACGTTGCATAGATGAAAGATGAGAATCACCCCATTTTACGTATTGTGAATCTGTAAATATTGCTTGCTGTCTCACAAAGCCCTTAGTATCCACGTTGGCCAGATTATGAGAAGTAGCATTAAGAGCTGCCTGACTAACATTCAGACCAGATACACCAATATACAAACCACCAAACGAAGCCATAAACATACCACCTTCACTTTAAATTACTTACTGCTTTGCATCAAACATCCCTGTTCCAAAAGATTGTTCCTTCTCTTGTGATGCAGCTTTAGTGTAAGTGTTGTTCCCCGGCGACATCCTTGTGCTTTGAAGAAAATTCATATTGAATTCTATCATCTCTAGGGATTGTTGTATTAAAGATTTGTTTCTATTATTTATATCAACTAATATATTAACAGCCTCTTTAAGCTTATCATGTAATAATGATAGAGACCTTTTTTCCTTCTGCTGCTGACCCAGCAAACCAATTAGGGCACTAAGAGTTAAGTTATCGTCCTTTATACCAAGAACAACTCTAATATCCTCCATTACTCTAGTCCTTTTATTCTCAAGGGCAGTTATCTTATCTACAGACTCCTGTTCCTTAGCAGTGATTTCCTGCAAGGTCACCGTATCATTACTAACAATAACCTGTGTCTTTTCCCTGGCAACTGGAATCAACTGATTATAAATTTCATGTTCTTTATCTAAAATGTCAATAAGTTCATCGATTAAGCTTGCCACAATTTACCTCTTTTCCTAATCAGTATTGCATATAGCCTATATCTGCTCATCAAAATAACGGTCAACTAATTTGTCAGCTACCATATTCATATCTACATTGTAGTTTCCAGCTTCCATAAGCTTCATAATATCGCTTATCCTATTCTCTCTAACATCAGGCGTCTGTGCAACTGTCTGCTGTGCCAGCCTATAATCCTTACCAGCCTGAGATATCTCCAGCTTATCGCTAAAGCTACTTTTACTAGGCTTGGATGCCTTGTTTACCTTGCCTGTACTATACATTTGACTTACCTTGTTATATGCATCTATACGCATTTTCTTCACCACCTTATTCACAAATAAGTTAATTATTCTATAACTCTATATTATTTATCGGCTTTATTAGAATATATATTATAGTTGATTTAGTAAAAATAGATTAACTCCATATCTTTGCAAATCTAATATGTGATAAACATCACTACTCTAAAAAGGGCGCCGCACATTTTAGTGCGACAACCCCTTATTTATATACGATATTCTATTTTATCTGGTTTCTTAGGGTCTCTATGGCCTTTTGTAGCTGGTTGTCTTGATCCTTAGGTATGGTAATAAGCTGCCTTAATTCATCGTCCAGCTCGACTTCTATATCAGGTACTATACCAGTACCGTGAATATTACGTCCCTTTGGTGTAAAATACTTAGATATAGTCAACTTAATTGCTGTACCATCACTTAAAGGTAAAACCCTTTGTACTATACCCTTTCCAAAGCTGGTAGTTCCAACCACAGTAGCCTTTTCATAATCCTGTAATGCTCCGGCAAATATTTCTGAAGCGCTGGCGCTATTCCCATTAATCAAAACCACCAAGGGTTTATCAAATTTATCTGATTTCACTGCACTCTCATCAATTCGCTTATTATATTTGTCCTCTGTATATACAATCAGACCCTTTGGCAGTAATCGGTCTAATATATCAACTACAGAATCAAGCAGTCCACCGGGATTATCCCTTACATCAACAACTAGGCCCTTCATTCCCTTATTTTCCAGATCCTTAATTGCATCCTTAAACTGACTAACCGTAATTTCGTCAAATTCAAGTATTTGGATATATCCTATATCATTTTCCAACATCTCATGCTCAATAGTAGGTATATTAATCTTTTGTCTTACAATGGTAAGATCCATAGCATCTGAAACACCTTCTCTATAAATAGTCACATTTACCTCGGTGCCTGCTTTTCCCTTTATCTTACTTACTACTTCTGAAAGGTCCTTTCCAGTAACCTCTTCGCCCTCTATCTTGTATAAAATATCATCCGGAAGCATACCAGCTTTATATGCAGGACCCTCTTTGTATGGCTTTACAATAGTAATTATACCTGTTCTCACATCCTGGCTCACTACGGCTCCTATACCATGATATACTCCCGAAGAGCTTTCCATGAGATTGTCATACTCTTCTTTTGTAAAATATGTTGAGTAAGGATCGTCCAAGCTACTTACAAAGCCCCTATAAATCCCTGTCGCAAAAGCATCTGTATCCACTTCTTCAAGATAGTAAGTATCTATCATTTTCTGCAGTAAGGTTAACTTATTAACAATATCTTCATAAGGTTCTTCATTCTTTCGCTCTGCTGCAGACACATCATCACTATTCTTTTTATTTTTTTGTGGAAAGCCACCTGTAAAGTGGATAAATGCTCCACCAGCCAAAAAGAATACAACTAATGCTATGCAAATTCCCGACAATAAGCCGTTTAAATAATTTTTCTTCATACATGCCTCCTAACACGTCGAATTACAGATTAGACAGCAGGATTTTAATAATCTAACTGTTCCATGTATTTCATATACTTAACAACCATTAATGCAATTTTAAATGTAATAGCATCTTCAAAAACGCGAAGATCAAGGTTAGTGCTCTTCTGTAATTTATCTAGGCGATACACAAGAGTGTTCCTGTGAATATATAATTGCCTGGATGTTTCAGATACATTCAGATTATTTTCAAAAAATTTATTAATTGTAGCTAATGTTTCATCATCAAAATCATCAGGTGATTTGCCTTCAAAGATTTCCTTGATAAACATCTTACATAGTGGCATAGGTAATTGATAAATAAGTCTACCAATTCCTAAGTTGTTGTAGGCCACAACATTTCTAGTACTATAGAATATCTTGCCTACATCTAAAGCCATCTTAGCTTCCTTGTATGATCTAGATACATCCTTTATCTCGCTAACTATTGTACCATAGGCCACGTGAACCTTGGTCATAGCCTCTGTATTTAACATATCAAGAATCACCTTTGCAGTCTTATTAAGCTCCTCATAGGTCTCATTTTGCTTAACCTCTTTTACAAGGATAATATTCTTCTCATCTACTGCAGTAATAAAGTCCTTTGTCTTTCCCGAGAAAAGACCCCTTACTGTTTCAAGAGCATTGGCATCCTTCTCATTCTTTGTCTCAATAATGTATACAACTCTTCTAGCCTCAGTATCAATATGAAGCTTCTTAGCACGGTTATATATATCCACAAGGAGTAAATTGTCCAAAAGCAGATTCTTGATAAAATTATCCTTATCATAACGTTCCTTATAGGCTACTAAAAGGTTCTGTATCTGGAAGGATGCGATCTTGCCTATCATAAACACATCCTCGCTGTCACCTTTGGCTACAATTACATATTCTAACTGATGCTCATCAAAAACCTTGAAAAATTGATATCCCTGAATTGCCTGACTATCAGCAGGTGAAGCTACAAAAGATAAGACTATGTTCTCATATTGCTCTGCATTCTCCGCTGTTGATACCAAAACCTTACCATCTGTGTCCATAACTGAGATGTCAATACGCGTGATACCTTTTAATCCATCAATCGTACTTTGTAGAATCTGATTGGAAATCATATATATACACTCCTTTAGTATTATATTTCTATTTTTACTTAAAATTCATAATTGCCAATCTTATTTTAGCATTAATATAGTTGAAAGTAAACTATTTTTATTAAAAATGCACTAACACTTTAGTGTAATACTATCAAAATGTTAGTCCCGTTAATTAGTATTTTCATTAAACTAATCCTAGTAAGGAACTATAAGTCGCAATTATAAACCGGATATATAAGTAGAAAAAAGGTGTTAGCCACCTTTTGATAGCTAACACCTATATTTATCTTATATTCTACTTAGTTAGTAATTACCTGCTCTGTCTCCTTATCAAATAAATGAACCTTAGACATGTCGAAAGCAATCTTTAATACATCATCAGGTCTTGCAGTTGTACGAGGATTTACACGAGCTGTAATATCGTTAATATCATCAATTGTGAAGTATAAGAATACTTCAGCACCAAGAAGTTCATATACCTTTACAGTTGCTTCGATAACTGCATCAGGATAATTATTGATAAACATTTCCTCATCATGAATATCCTCAGGACGAATACCAACAACAACATTCTTGTTAACATAACCACCTTCAACAAGCATCTTTGCTTTTGCTTCAGGTATCTTTAAGGTGTTTTGGCTGAATTCTACATACACGTCAGAACCTCTCTGAACAACAAGAGCATCCATAAAGTTCATCTGAGG
>CAZMYP010000030.1:4388-21573 GCA_964570535.1 uncultured Herbinix sp. | reverse complement strand
CTCTTGATGGCACGTTCGAATGGCCGGACAGCGGTCTTAGTATGGTTCTTCCCACTGTTGATTTTCCACAACCAGATTCGCCTACCAAGCCCATAGTAGTACCACGCTTTATATTAAAACTAATGCCATCTACTGCTTTAACTGCGCCCTTTTGTTTAGAGAACACACTAGACTTAATAGGAAAATGTTTTTTAAGATTTTTAACCTCTAAAAGTATATCATCAGAGCCCTGATCCTTTATAGTGTTATCTTCCATTCTCTAAACCCCCTTTCTTATCATCATATAAGTAACAGGAAACAGAATGGGTGGGTGAAAGATTGGTTTCGTTAGGGTAAGGCCCTGCACATTCCTCCACAGACTTTTCGCATCGATCTCTAAAATAGCAGTAATTTGGCATGTCTATGGGATTTGGTACCTTGCCAGGTATACTATACAATCTATCAACCTTCTTGCCTACAGAGGGTTTACTATTCATTAATCCAATAGTATAGGGATGACTAGGATTCTTAAATATTTCATTTGCCGTCCCTTTTTCCACTATTCTACCTGCATACATTATTACTACGTAATCTGCCATTTCTGCAATAACCCCTAGGTCATGGGTGATTAGCATAATACTACTATTAATCTTGTCCTTAAGATCGCTAAGAAGTTCCAGTATTTGCGCTTGAATAGTAACATCAAGAGCTGTTGTAGGCTCATCTGCAATAATCAATTTAGGATTACATGCCAAGCCCATAGCTATCATAACACGCTGTCTCATTCCACCAGATAGTTCATGAGGATACATTTTATATACCCCTTCACTGTTAGCAATTCCAACTAGCTCTAGCATCTCAATAGAACGAGCCTTAACCTCTTTCTTTGTCATCTCTTTATTATGAAGTTCTATAACCTCATCTAATTGAATACCAATTCTAAATACTGGGTTTAAGCTGGTCATTGGCTCCTGAAATATCATTGACACCATATTGCCTCTAAGCTTCTGCATCTCAGAAGTAGGAGTCTTTGCTATATCATATACCTCTTTACCTGTATTAAAACGTATTGAGCCTTTGACAATTTGTCCCTGAGGCCTTTGTACAAGCTGCATCAAAGATAGACTAGTAACGGATTTGCCACAGCCAGATTCACCTACTACTCCTACAGTTTTTCCCTGAGGAATATCAAAGGATACACCATCAACTGCTCTTACAGTTCCTATATCTGTAAAAAAATAGGTATGAAGATCGTCAAATTCCACTACATTATTAGTGTCTTTCATTTCTGTAAGGTACTCTGCCTTAGGTACATTTTTACGTTTTCTCTTCTTCTCTATTTCATTAGTAATTTTTCTATTTTCCTTAGTAATATTCTTTGATTCCTTGGCAGAAATATAATTTGCACCATTTTGTTTTTTATTTTTAAATAAAGCCAATAGTCTCACCTACCTCTTCATCTTAGGGTCAAATGCATCACGTAATCCATCACCCACAAAGTTAAATCCTAATACAGTAATTAATATCAATAATCCGGCAGGTATCCATACAAACAAATAATTAGTCATAATATAGATATTATTAACCGCATTAATTATATTACCCCATGAAGCAAAGGGAAACTTTACACCAAGTCCTAGGTAACTTAAAGTTGCTTCTACCAGAATAATTGCTCCTAAGTTCATCGTAGCTATTACAGTTAGCTGGGGAATTACATTTGGCACCAAATGCTTAAATATCCTTCTACTAACCTTTATACCTAATGCTTCTGTAGCAGTCATAAATTCCTGCTCACGAAGTGAGAGAATCTGACCACGAACCATTCTTGCTATACTTGGCCAACCTAACAATGCCAGTATAATCATTAATACAAAAATACGAAGCTTTGGATCTATTTTTAGGAAGTCCATAACAGAACCCAGAATAATATATAAAGGCATGGAAGGTATACAGTTTACCACGTCTACAACACGCATTATCAAGTTGTCTACCCATCCTCCAAAATACCCTGCTATTCCTCCTAAAGTAATTCCAATAAGACTTTCAATTAGGACAACTACAAAACCAATAATTAGAGATATTCTTCCTCCATACATCAAACGAGTAAGAATGTCCATACCATTGCCATCCGTTCCAAGAGGATGTTTTTTTGATGGACTTTCAAATGTGTTAATAAGCTCACTTTCTGTATGTCTTCTAATTGTATACTGATTGTTTTTTCGTTCTATATTATATTCAACTTCCGAACCATCCTTATCAGGAAAAACAAAGCTTGTCTGCTCATTATCAATAGCTGCCAGCACTGCTTCTTTATAATCTATTGTTAAGAACTCTTTATCAACGGCATTAATACTTACATTAGATACAAGGGCATATTCAATTTTCTGCCCATCCTGAACTAAGTAAAATATTGCCGTATTATCCTCTTCATTTAGATCCATTTCATAAGTAACCCCATCTATATCGAAGATACTTGTTTTTTCATTGAAAGCCTTTTCTGCTTCATAACGAAATCTGTATTCAAGAACTGTGTTTTCTGAATAAGAATTAAAAATCATCTTAGTCACTAAACTTATTTCTTTTGCTCTTGCTATAGACTGCCTTTTACCATTCTGTATAATATAATACTCTGTGTTCTCTATCTCAAAATTATTAGCTCCAGATGCTACAGCTGCTACATATGCAGCTTCTATTTCTTGTGAAATTTCTTCCCCTTCAACGGGTGTAAATCTATCAATACCTTTAATATTTACTATAGATGCTACCTCTTGAAATTGAAAAATACGATAAAAGTCCTCTCCCTCTTTAATTAGGGTATAAACTACATCCTTTGACACAAAGCTTTCATCCTCTTTACTAATAGCAAGAATCAACTGTGCCTTTGCTACAGAAGGAAATTCCTCTCCCTCAGCATCTATATACTGAAAATCATTATTTACAGCAACACCGGCATAATCCTTTTCAATTTTGTCATATATTTTAAAAACCTGTGATTCTCCATGGGGAGATACTAATCCTCCAACAAAGGAAAACAAGAACATAGTCACTAATATTACTAAACCAATAACCGCCAGGCGGTTTCTTAAAAACCTCTTAGTCACCAGCATTCCCGGTGACAGCACTCGTATTCTTTGTTCATCATCCAATGCTACGGAGGTGCTAACATGTTCATTCTTATCATTCTTAGTCATCTCGTACACCTCCTTAGTTTACTCTGACCCTAGGGTCAACAACTGCATATAAAATATCTGCTATCAAGTTCCCAAGTAGGGTAAGAATAGCCATAAACACCATATAAAACATAGAAAAAGGAATATCCCCTGTAGTCATCGCCTGATAGGATGTATAACCAATTCCTTCAATCTGAAACAAGGTCTCAGTAATCATAGCCCCTGCAAATAAAGAAGGTAGAGACCCTCCAATAATTGTTACCACAGGAATCAAGGTATTACGAAATGCATGATAATTAATTACTCTATTTTCTGAAAGTCCCTTTGCCCTAGCAGTTCTGATATAATCAGAATTTAAAACCTCAAGCATATTGGTTCTTGTATATCGCATCAGGGAACCAATATTTACAATAATTAATGTAATAGTAGGCAATACCAAATGATTCGCTCTGTCTAAAATCTTACCTAATGGACTTAATTGTTCATGCATACGACCAATCATGCCAAACAAGTCAAACCATCCCAACCTTATTGAAAATATCCACTTTAGTACAGTCGCAAAAAAGAAGGAAGGCAATGAAATACCTATTAGTGCAAATACACTAATTGCATAGTCTGTTTTGCTGTACTGCTTTCTAGCCGCCTTTATTCCCAATGGGATTGAGATTGCAATCTGTAGTATAAATGATACCGCACCTAAAATAAAAGAATCAAATATAACTTCTTTGAACTTTTCTGTAACAGGGATATTAAATGCCCAAGAATCTCCGAAGTTTCCTTTAATAGCTTGTCTCACCCAATGAACAAAGCCAGCAGGAATTCCTTTATTTAAGCCATAAGCCTCATTTAGCTGCGCCATCCATTCCCTATAAGACTTACCTCCAGGTAACGAGGCCTTCTCCCTCGCCATCTTTTCAACAAAGGAAGATGGCATACTGCGCATAATTGTATAAATAATTAATGCTACAAAAAATAATATTACGACGCTTATTGCTAATCTTCTAATAATAAATTTACGCATTGTCTGCATCTCCTGATTTCTTATTAGTATAACCATTAATCTATGCCTATATAGATTTTGTACCATATTTTAAGCCAAATTACAATACCCGGCATAAGTTAATAAGGCTGTTAACATAAGGATAAGAATGCCATGAATACTCATGGCATTCTTATCAATGATTCCTAAACAGTTAATTCAGTTAATTCGATTATTTCAACTCAAAAGTATGAATTTCATAATACCACTCATAGAAAGTTGTGATATCAGGTGTAATACTATCTTTATTTAATCTATCTGCACTAAATATAACAAAATTCTGTCTCTGATAGTTAGGAATTTCAACAGCCCAATCCATAACTATATCTAAACACTGCTTATATGCAGCCTTTCTATAAGATTGGTCATCACTCCTTCTTGCTTCCATAATTAATGAATCCAAATCAGGATCTGCAATATGGTAGTGATTACTGTCTGTTCCACCTAAGCCAACTATGTTAGAGCCATGATATACCTGATACATATCAGGATCAATGGTTGCACCCCATGCTGCTACCCAAAGCTCCTGTGTACCTGCATCAAGTCTGTCCCAAAGAACAGTCGAGTCTGAAAGGTCATTAACAGTTAAGGTAAAGCCTATTGTATTTAATGCTGCTGCGGTATCAGTCAGTAGGGCAAATGCTGGATGGTTTCCTTCACCATCAGCAGGAATCATTATTTCGTATTCCAGCTTGGCTCCTGCGGGAGCCGCTGTTAAATTTCCATCTGCTACAGTGTAGCCAGCTGCTTCAAAATATCCAAGTGCTGCCTGTAGTGCTGCTGCATACTTATCATCTGAGCTCATATCTGCTGTATATATTGGATTACCATTTACATCCTGGGAGAATGCTATTTTATAGTCAGAATCTGATTTCTGAGGTGCTGCCCAAGAAGTATTGGAAATAGGATAGTTAATAACACTTGCAGCATTGCCATAGTAGGTATCATTAGCCACATCACGATATACAGCAAACACTGTAGCTATTGCTTTCCTTAAATTCTTAGATTCTACAGAATCAGGTTTTCCAACGTTAACCTTATCTGCATTAAGACCAATATAACCATAACCAAGGTTATCAACAGAGCTTGTTATAATTCTATCCCCAGACATTTCTCCATTACCATTAATCTTTCCAATCTGCTCAAGAACAGTCTTGCTTCCTGAAGGATCAGTCATATCCAAGGTACCTTGCTCAACACCTGTTACCTTATCAGCTTCAGTAGTTTCCTTTAGCTGAACGTACTTTGTCTTGGGCTCACCCTTATAGTAATGCTCATTTGCCTCTAAGAATACAACCTTATTCTCATATTTTACAAACTTGTAAGCTCCTGCCCCTAAAGGCTGTGTTGTTTTTGATTTAACACTTGATAAATCTCCTCTAGGAAAACCAAACTTGTTGTTATCATAGTCATACTGGGCCTCATCACCATAGTAATGAAGAGGAGCTACAATTATGCCACCAACCTGGTAAATAGTTGTAGCATCAAATCCATTAGTTAATATCTGTACTTCAGTATCACTTATTTTCTTAATACCTGCAATGTTATATACATCTTCGCCTTCGCCGGCTGCCTTCATATCATTAGCTATTATTTCTACTGCCATTGTACTGGCCTGACCAGCAAAGTATCCTTCATCTCCTGCATATCCACTGCCCAACGCTTTATAGTTAGAACCATATTGAGCAATAATATCCTCAACAACTTGTTTCTCATCTGCAACAGCTTTTGAATCATAGTTCTCATCAAGATTGTAGAAGAATGCAAATAAATCCTTCTGTACTGGATTTGCCTCAGTATAGGATGCATATGATTCATTACCATACAAGCCACCAACCCATTCGTATTCAGCTTCAAGTGTAGGTCTGATAATCTCATCAGATATTCTAGCCTTTAAGCTGTCACTAGGGTTTTCTAACATTGCTGCAATTTCTTCGTCTGTAATTGTATCAGCAGCAGAAGTGTTAAGACGATAATTCTGAATACCAACAATTGGCTGAGAATAAATCGTAGAGGAACCATCATATGCAGGATCTGCTAATACATAATAGGTGAATATTATATCATCTGCATTCATTATATGTCCGTCACTAAACTTAACATCATCTCTGATCTTTATATTATAGGTAGTAATATCCGCTGCTTCATCAAAATTAACAGCTATGTTTGATATACCATTGTAGGTATAATCAACTCCATTGTAGGGTATTGTCTCGCCTTCAATAGCATTAAAAACAACACCTCCGGTCCTATCAGTTGTATACAAAATAAGACCTGTCATTTCTGCTACGTCCTGGTCATAACCAGTATCGGCAAAGAATGGACTAAACTTCTCACTAAATGCAGAATATCCAACTACAAGGGGAGTATCTTTCTTTGTAGTATCTGTGTTGTCCTCGTTATCTTTGTTGTCCTTATCATCATTATTATCTTCTGTAGAATCTACATCCGTGTTTTTATCAACCGGATCATTTTTATCTTTCTTGCCACATGCTGATAATGCTGTAAGTACCAACACTAGCATAAGCAGTAAAGATAATGCTTTACTAACCTTTCTCATGTCTTGTCCTCCTTATAAGTAATATATATTTAAAATTAAATATATCAAATATAAAACTGTAACTAAAGCTGGTGTAAAAAAACAGGAGAAAGACATTCATTATAATAGTTCATTATAATTCGGATCTTCCACCTGATAGATTACCCTCTTTTGAAATTGTAAAAAAATTAAACTTAATCCTAATAATATAATCATGCTTCCAGTGAAAAGCCAATTACTCACGAGTATACTCTTACTCATCTTTTCACTCCTATATAAGGTAAATACAATGTTCCCAATACTTGCTATGCTACTAAGAGCTATATTCCATATTGTAGAACGATACATTCTGATTTTTATTTTATCATAGGCCGCTTGTTCCAGTTTTTTTCCTGCTAAAGCAAATCCTATTGCTCCCATTAAATTAAAAAGAGTGGGAAGAAACAATATTACATAAGGTAAAGCTACATAAGCCATCCTGCTACCAGAATTATTTATAAATCCTGCCCCTATCACTATAGCACCACTGCAAATCGCTAAAGCAAAAAAGTATAATTTAAAAAGCTTAAACTTTTTATCACTTAACTGGCATATATAGTATTCACCAATATATTTTGCTACTTGTTTTGTTTTCCCATTAGGTAGCGTCTTATTGATTAGTCTATAGTCTTTATAATATTTCTTCATAAGATTTACCATCCATTAAAAGTCGTCAATACTGACGACTTAACATGCCTCATGTATATCAAAATAATTGTTCTATAATAAATAAATGAAAAATCAATATTTATACTTTTCGTATCAGTTGTATCTTTTATTAAAATATCATATAAATTATTTACTGTCAATAGCTAGCTTATTATTTCTAGTATTTTCTAGGTCATAATCCCCAAATTAATACACAATATTGAATTATATATTCATTCTGTTACTTATTGTTAAATCACATTTTCTCCACAAAATCATATAATGTCACATAAGGAGGGGTATTCAATGTCTTTCAATTACAAAATCGGAATCTTTGGTGGTGACAAACGTCAGGTTTATATGGCCTTATCCTTGCTTAACAAAGGCTATTCTGTATATACCTATAGGCTGTTTGATCAAATTGTACACAAGAATCATACTGCTGTTGGTGAATTAGAAGATTTGATAAAAACGTGCAAAGTGCTGATTGGTCCTATCCCCCTTACTAGGGATCTAGTAACCATATCATCTAATACATCTTGCCTTTCAAATAGCAAGACTATTTCCAATTTACTAAACAAGAATCATATTCTTATTGGAGGTATGATCTCGTCAGACATACTAGAAATTTGCCATCTAAAAGGGGTCTTCTGCTATGACCTAATGAAAAGTGACAAAATTGCCATAATGAATGCCATAGCTACAGCAGAGGGTACTATTTTAGAAGCCATCATTAGTAGTGATCGAAATCTTCATAAAAGTAACTGCCTGGTCCTTGGTTATGGCCGCTGTGCTCAGGTTCTTGCTGCCAAGCTCAAAGGCATGGATGCTATCGTTACAGTTGCTGCAAGAAGTGAGGAGGCCTTAGCCTATGCTCAGGCAGCCGGTTTCCTAACTGTTAACCTTAATAATATAGGTATGGTTTTACCTAACTACCAATTTGTGCTTAACACTATTCCTGCTTTAGTTTTAGATCAGGAATGCCTGAATAAGGTTTCCCCAGATGTTGTTATTATTGATATCGCTTCTGCTCCAGGAGGAGTCGATTATGAATATGCCTTAAATCATGGAATAAATGCAAAATTATGTCTTGGCCTTCCCGGTAGGGTTGCTCCAAGAACCTCTGCAGATATATTACTGACTGAAATTGAAGCTCTGATGAAAGAAAGAAGTGGTTAAATGAAAATCAATGAAAAAAATATTGGAATTGCCCTTACAGGCTCATTCTGCACCTTTGATAAAGTCTTTCCTCAGGTAGAACTACTTGTGAAGGAAAAGGCCAATGTATATACAATATTTTCTGACCAATCTCAAACGACTGATACCAGATTTGGAAAAGCAACTGATTTCCTAAAAAGGGCTAAGGATATAACAGGTATTGATCCTATTACAACTATTGCCTCAGCAGAAAAACTTGGTCCAAATAATATCCTCGATACAATTATAGTAGCCCCTTGTACAGGTAATACCCTAGCAAAAATGGCTAATGCTATAACTGATTCCCCAGTTCTTATGGCTACAAAAGGTTTGCTTCGTAATGATAAACCCATAATACTAGGGATATCCACTAACGATGCCCTAAGTAATAATTTAAAAAATATAGGTCAATTAATAAACTCCAAAAACATATATTTTGTTCCCTTTGGCCAAGATAATTATAAGGCTAAGCCTAATTCAATGGCTGCAAATTTTGATTTAATCCTGCCTACTATTGAATATGCTTTGGAAGGATTGCAGCTACAACCCATAGTGTTGGCACCTGCTTAATATAATATAATAAAATAAAAAACGGATAGGAGAGGAATTAATTCTCGCTTCTATCCGCTTTACATTTTCTAGTTTTCTGTTTTTGCCTTCTCAATTTCTACAATAGCATTTTTCTTCATTGGTATTCTACAGTTTTTATTATTACCAAATTCAACAATAGCAATCTCATCCATAACATCAATTACTACACCGTAAAATCCACTACTAGTTAATACGCTATCCCCATTTTCAAGTGTTGAAAGCAAAGCCTGCATCTGCTTTTGTTGCTTCTTTTGAGGACGAATCAACATGAAATACAGCAAAAGTCCAAGTATTCCAATCTGAGCAATTAGTAAAATTAAATTGCCGTTTCCTGTAGGCCCTGGATCCGCACCATCAGCTGCTAAAAAAATCAAATTATACATAACAAATTACCTCCTAGGTTTTAGTTTCCATTTATTTATTAATTACAAAATTATACCTCTCCTTGTAGCATGCCCTCAAGCTTTTGTTTTTTATATTGCTTGTACTGTTTATTACGAATGGCTGCTCTGATTTCCTCCATCATATTGTTATAAAAATATAGATTATGGAGTACTAAAAGGCGCATCCCAAGCATTTCCTTTGCCTTAAATAAATGCCTTATATATGCTCTACTATAGGTCTTACATGCAGGACAGGCACATCCTTCCTCAATTGGTCTCTTATCTAGTTCATATTTTGCATTCAATATATTCATTTTACCATGTCCAGTATAAGCGTGCCCATGTCTACCATTACGGGATGGATACACACAGTCGAAAAAATCCACTCCCCGGTCAACCGCTTCTAAAATATTAGCTGGTGTACCCACTCCCATTAGATATACAGGCTTATTTACTGGAAGATATGGAACGGTTTTTTCTATAATACGATACATCTCTTCATGGCTCTCACCAACTGCAAGTCCACCGATAGCATAGCCATCCAATTCCATCTCAGCTATTGCCTTTGCATGGTCAATACGAATATCCTCAAAGGTTCCCCCCTGATTAATGCCAAATAGCAACTGTCTTTTGTTAATAGTATCCTGGAGTCCATTAAGTCTGTTCATCTCATTTTTGCATCTAATAAGCCACCTACTTGTTCTATCTACAGAATCCTGTATATATGACCTCTCTGCCGGATGTGGAGGACACTCATCAAAAGCCATAGCTATGGTAGATGCAATATTAGATTGTATCTGCATACTCTCCTCAGGACCCATAAATATCTTTCTTCCATCTATATGGGAACTAAAATAAACCCCTTCTTCTTTGATTTTTCTTAGTTTTGCAAGAGAAAAAACTTGAAATCCCCCAGAATCAGTGAGGATAGGCTTGTCCCATACCATAAACTTATGAAGTCCTCCTAATTTCTTAATCAAGGTATCACCAGGTCTAAGATGTAGATGATAGGTGTTAGAAAGCTGTACCTGAGTTCCAATACTATTTAGATCATCGGTTGACACTGCACCCTTAATTGCAGCAACGGTTCCCACATTCATAAATACAGGGGTTTGTATTGTTCCATGTACAGTTTCAAGCTCTCCACTTTTTGCCAATCCATCCCGTTCAATTAATCTATACATATTTCCTACTTTCCAAATTCAATTTACATTAAGCAATATCTTCCCTTAATATTTATTTATAACATCACAAGTATACCTTGAAAATTTATTATTTTCAACTATTAAATCTTTTACCTTATATTTATTGCATTGCTTTTACAAATTTGATAAAATATGGTTAGCTTTGTTTTATTTAGGAACAAACATACGTCAGGAGGAGGGTTTGTGTAATGTCAATTAAAAAATCTTTACGCATTATATTAATATTGTCATCAATCATCCCTGTCGTAATAGTTTCTGTAATTGCTCATAGTCTTTTGTCCAAAAGACTACTCAACGAACAAACATCTAATTTGGAAAAGTCATCCATTCTTAATATTTCTGGCCTTGAGGCAATGATGAAAATACATGAAAAAGAGATTAGTTTGCTTACATATGATAGCACACTAATAGGCTTAGCCAAAGAAGACAACTTAGCAAGCTCTTCCTTGACTGATAAGGCTAATCAAATATTACAGGAACGAAAAGAGCTTAATCCTTACTGCAGGTCTCTTACCTTATATAATAAAGAAAGAGTCCCTATGGCCAGTACTGATACTAATTATACCAACCCAGATACTTCATTAGATTTGACCTTATCCTATCTTCTTGCAACAAAAAGTCCAGCCATTGGTATTAGCGGAATTACTACATACTCTAGAAATCCTGATTTGTATGGGACTATTGAGATTGGTTACCCTATACTTGATGAGCTACCCAATAACCCGCCTATAGGTTATATAGTAAGTTCTCTGCATTTATCTTATTTTGATAGTTTTCTGGATTCCGTAACCTTCGGAGATACAGGCTATGCAATTTTGCTAAATAAAAATGGAGATATTATGTATCATCCTAATGAATCCCTTATAGGCTCTAATATTTACTCCCCATATCTTTCTAGTATAATTATGGATTATAATAACGGTTTAATAGAATCTAGCGGAACCTTTAAGTACGCTTATGATGGTGACGACGAAATATATGGCTATGGAGTCAACTCCCAATTGGATTGGGTTCTTTTGGTTAAGCAGGATGTCGCTGAGATTTTATCTATGGCCAATTTGATCTTGTTTATACTTGTTTTAACTTGTTTAATATTATTATTACTTATAATTATATTTGCAAGTTTTCTTACCACAAAATTCACGGAACCAATAATTGACCTGAGGGATGTTATGAGAACCGCTTCTGAAGGTAATCTTGCAGTACAATCCAATATAAAAAGCAAAAATGAATTAGGTGAATTATCAAAAAGCTTTAATAAAATGCTTCATATAATAAAGTCAAATTATGATGATCTGGAATCTATGCATGGGCAGCTTCTCACTAAAGAGGAACAGCTTAGAAATAACTATGACCATATAGAATTCCTTGCTTATCATGATACCTTAACAGACCTTCCAAATAAGCTTGCTTTTCTTGATTATGTTAATAGCTCATTAATTAACTCACATAACTCAGATAAATCTCATGCTGTTTTCTTTGTTGATTTAGATAACTTTAAAATCGTAAATGACACCCTTGGCCATGAATACGGTGACTTGCTACTTACATATACTGCAAAAATATTGGTCTCCCTTGGAGATAATTCCATGTTAGCCAGGGTTGGAGGAGATGAATTTCTTATTTTCAGAGAGAACCTTAGATCAAAGGATGAGGCTATAGAATTTGCAGAAAATATTATAGACCGTTTTAAAAACCCTATAGAACTTGAAGGAGAAGTTTTATATGTATCCATGAGTGTTGGTATAGCCGTCTACCCAGATAACGGTATATCCTCCAATACCTTAATAAAGAATGCTGACATAGCCATGTATAAATCTAAGGCAAGTGGAAAGAGCAAATACACTTTATTTGATTCAAAAATGGAAGAAGAGCTTAACCGAAACACTAATATTATTGAGATTTTAAGAAGCGCTATCGCGAAAAACGATATTTATCTTCAGTATCAGCCACAGTACGAGTTAGCAACTAATTCAATTATAGGATTTGAAGCTCTTATGCGAATTCGATGTGACCAATATGGAATACTTGATCCTGAGGAGTTTATTCCCGCCGCAGAGGAAAGTGGGCTGATTATGGAATTAAGTGCCTGGGCCATTAGGGAGGCCTGCCTTTTTAACAAAAAGCTTATTGATTATGGTATTACCCCAAAACATGTATCCGTTAATATTTCATCAACCCAGATAAATCGTCCTGGTTTTATAGAATTTCTATCAAATTTATTAGTTGAAACTGGCCTTAAGCCTGAGTATCTTGTACTTGAACTTACAGAAAGTACCCTTGTATCCTCCATCTTGGATGTAGCAAAGCTGCTGCGTAACCTTCAGAAGCTGGGAGTAAAGATCTCCTTAGACGACTTTGGAACTGGATACTCTTCCTTGAATTACCTAACCAGGATGCCAATTAACACTCTTAAGATTGACAAATCCTTTATTAACAATATATGTACTAACGATAATGATTCCCATATTGCAGAATCTATTATACGCCTAGCCCATAACCTAAAGATTCAGGTGGTGGCAGAGGGTGTAGAAACAACTGAGCAATTAATGTTATTAAGGAAGAAGAAGTGCGATATTGTACAAGGCTTTATTTACTCTGCCCCTCTTAATTCCGATGAATTCATTGAATTGATAAAAGAAGAATAGGGCACGGATATTCCACTGTACACCATAGGATTCTTGTATCACTATAGATGTATATGGAGCATCCGCGCCCTTAAAATCACCTTACTACCTAATTATTTATGCTTTTCCTGAACAACCTAATACGTTTACTATCTTATGCTTAACCAAATTCTTAATATTTTCCCTTGCAGGAATTAAATACTGTCTAGGATCAAAATGATCTGCATTATTCATCAAATGTTCTCTTATACCTGCTGTAAAGGCAAGTCTTAGGTCAGAGTCAATATTAATCTTACATACTGCCATGCCTGCAGCCTGTCTTAACATATCCTCAGGAATTCCTATTGCATCATTAAGCTTGCCACCATTCTTAGAAATTATATTAACATATTCCTGTGATACTGATGACGCACCATGTAATACTATGGGGAAATTAGGAAGTCTTTTTTCAACTTCTTGCAATATGTCGAATCTAAGCTTTGGATTTTGGCCTGGTTTGAATTTAAAAGCACCATGGCTTGTACCTATAGCGATTGCAAGAGAGTCAACTCCTGTACGGGATACGAACTCTTCTACTTCTTCAGGCTTAGTATATGATGCATCCTCTGCGCTAACATTTACATCATCCTCAACGCCTGCTAGCTTACCAAGTTCTCCTTCTACCATAACGCCACGTTCATGGGCATACTCTACTACCTTCTTGGTTAAAGCAATATTGTCCTCAAAGCTATGATGTGAACCATCTATCATTACGGAAGTAAATCCTCCATCAATACATGATTTACATAAATCAAATGTATCACCATGGTCAAGATGAAGTGCTATAGGAAGATCTGTTTCTAATATAGCGGCCTCAACTAATTTAACAAGGTAGTTATGTCTAGCATACTTTCTTGCTCCTGCTGAAACCTGTAAAATAAGAGGTGCATTCTCCTCCTTTGCAGCTTCTGTAATACCCTGAATAATCTCCATGTTATTAACATTGAATGCTCCAATTGCATATCCACCTGCATATGCCTTTTCAAACATTTCTTTTGTTGATATTAAAGCCATAATATACCATTCCTTTCAGTTTTTATAAAATAACAATAAATGTTTCATTCATTATACCATAAAATATAATATTTCAAAGTTTTTTTTAGAATTCCTTGATAATTAATTACTATGGTTATAAAATATAGTAAAACAACTAGGAGGAACTATGAAGGGAAAGCGAATATCAGAATCGATAACCGAACAAGTTCATATAATTATGCCTTCTCATATAAGCGGCACAGACCGTCTTTTTGGCGGGCAGCTATTAGCATGGATTGATGAGGTGTCTGCGGTTACAGCGCGACGTCATTGCGAACATAATGTCACCACAGCCGCTATTGATAATCTACAATTTAAAGCAGGTGTCCACATTAATAATATAGTGGTTTTAATCGGACGAGTCACCTATGTCGGCAAATCTTCTATGGAGGTAAGAGTTGATACCTATGTGGAGGACCATCTATCTGGTACCAGAAAAGTGGTTAATCGTGCTTACCTAGTTATGGTTGCCCTTGATGATGCCCAGAAGCCCACAGAAGTCCCCCGTCTCATTCTTGAGACAGAAGCCGAGCACGGAGAATGGGAAGCCGGTATGCGAAGAAAACAGCTTCGTAATGATAGGCGTATCGAAGGATACTAAAGTCCATGTATATGTCTTATATAATAAAACATATACTGCTGTACAATTCCAGCATAACCAGCAAATCTCCCAGGATCAAAATCATTATTATAAAACTCTGTGATTACGCGCTTCATCCATACATCAATAGGAAATGCTTCAATATGATGTAATCCAAAAAGAGATATACAATTTGCCACCTTATCCCCTATGCCCTTAATATTTTTTAGTGCCTTTACTGCTTCCTCATGACTACAATCCTTAAGAGCTTCCATATTAAGCTCTCCGGATGTTACCGCCTTGGAAGCCCCTATAATATACTCATCTCTATATCCTAACTTTAAGGCCCTTAGATCCTCTTGTTTGGCAGATGCCATTATCTCTGGAGACGGAAAGGTATAATAAGCTATACCTCTGATGTTATCCTCTTGACAACTTCCATAATCCCTACATATTCTTTCTATGCAGGTCTTGATGGAAGGAATGTTCTTATTCTGGGAAATAATAAAGCTAATAAGCATCTCAAAGGGATCCTGTCTTAATATACGTATACCCCTGCCATAAGCCGCTGCCTCTCTTAGAAACTCATCAGATCCTTCAATCAAACTATCCACAATACTGCCATAGTTATAATCCATATCAAAATAAGCCTTCCAGATATTGCTATATTCCTTAGTTGTACAGGATATTTCGACCAGATCATAGTCTAACTGTTCTAGCTCAATATAACGGTCAAATGCTATTAAGCCATATTTATTCTCTCCCACAGAATTCAAACGAAAGCATTGTCCGGAATCTGCAATCTGCTTGATATCAAAATTCTTATTCTTAATCCTCATGTCTCCCCCATATCAAAATGTTATCTTTTCTTCTTTTATTATAGAATTGATTATATTATACTACAAGCTTTCAAACAAAAAAATTATAATGGATTTTTATATAATGATTGACAATTTTCATGAAAAGTATAAAATAATGTTATCGTATCAATGCTTTACAGCAGAAAAGCGTAGGCCTTGATCAAAACATATTCATAAATCAACCTAGAAAGGCGAGTGAAAAAAATGGGACACAATTCTTATAACCCCTATGAATCAGCACAAAAGCAATTTAATCAAGTAGCCGATCAAATCGGACTTGATCAATCAACCCGTGATTTATTAAAACAACCTAGTCGAGAATATCATCTAACTATTCCTGTAAAAATGGATGACGGAACAACAAAGGTATTTAACGGATACCGTATTCAGCATAATGATGCCAGAGGTCCTGCAAAGGGAGGAATACGTTTTCATCCTCAGGAAACTGTAGATACCATCCGTGCTCTTTCAATGTGGATGACCTGGAAATGTGCCGTCGTGGACATACCATTAGGTGGTGCAAAGGGTGGAATTATATGCGACCCCAGAACCATGTCTAAGGGAGAGCAAGAAAGACTGTGTAGAGGATATATAAGGCAACTATCTAGAAATATGGGACAAGTGCTTGATATACCTGCGCCAGATGTAATGTCCAATGCACAGCATATGTTGTGGATGATGGACGAATATGAAACAATTGTTGGAGGTCATTATCCCGGTGCCATAACTGGTAAACCCGTGGGTATGGGTGGTTCTCTTGGACGTACAGAAGCAACTGGTTACGGTGTGATATTCACCTTAAGAGAAGCTCTAAAAGAGTTGAACATTGACATTGCAACTACAACAGCTAGCCTTCAGGGCTTTGGTAATGTTGCAGAGTATGCAGCAAGGTTATATACGGCTATGGGTGGAAAGATTGTTGCCATCTCATGCTGGGATAACAATGATAAAAAAGCATATACCTACCGCAAGTTAGATGGTCTTGATATTGAACAGATGGCTCAAATCAAGGATTCCTTTGGCTCCCTTGATAAGCAAAAAGCGATTGATCTAGGATGTGAGCTAATTGATGGAGACCAATGGCTAAGTCAGGATGTAGATATAATACTTCCTTGTGCTTTAGAAAATCAGATTACTCCTGAGACCTTTGTTAAGCTTAGCAAACAGGTAAAGGTTATCTGCGAAGGCGCTAATGGTCCTACAACACCTGATTGTGATCCACTAATCAAGGAAAGAGGAATTTATCTAATTCCT
>CAZMYP010000030.1:0-4378 GCA_964570535.1 uncultured Herbinix sp. | reverse complement strand
TTCCTGATTTTCTGTGTAACGCAGGCGGTGTTACTTGTAGTTATTTTGAGCAGGTTCAATGTAATATGAATTATTTCTGGCCAAAGGAAGAAGTACTAGAGAAGTTGGATCAAAAAATGACTTCTGCTTTCTATGCTGTTCATAGACTTTCACAGGAAAAGAACCTATATATGCGTGATGCTGCTTATGTAATCGCAATTAATCGTGTGGCAGATGCTGTAAAACTACGTGGTTGGGTATAAATTCTTTTAATGCTGTTTTTTGAATATTATTTATTTTTATATTGACAGTATAAAACTTATCACTTATAATAGCTGACAAGACAGTTGTCAAATCAGTTGTAAGGGGTGGTAAATATGATTAATACAGATAAAAACAAGGTTAAAATTATGACCATATCAGGATTGCTTTGTGCCCTTGGTATTTTAATACCAATGATATTTCCAAGCTTTCGGATGGAGCCTGCTTCCTATACCTTAGCAAGCCATGTACCATTATTTATAGCAACTTTTATTTCACCAACAGTAACTGCTTTTGTAGCTATAGTTTCAACCTTTGGCTTCTTTATTGCAGGCTTTCCTATTGTTGTTGTAATGCGTGCGTTAACGCACCTGGTATTCTCACTGATTGGTGCCTTTGTCTTGAAAAAGAATAGCCATTTGTTGCTATCCAATAAAAGTACCATAATATATGCCTTTGTTATTTCTGTGATTCATGGAGCTGCTGAAGTTCTAGTTGTTACTTATTATTATGGAATTAACGATATGGCAGCCGGTTACTATGAATTAGGATATATGGTCTCAGTATTATTAATGGTTGGAGTCGGAACGGTGATTCATAGCTTGGTTGATTTTTCTATAGCTGTTCTCGTATGGAAGCCCATACAGCAGATTATCTCCATTCCTGCTAATGCCAAAATTAGATCAAAATAATTAACATGATATTATTTTACTGACCGAGAATTTTCGGTCAGTATTTTTTTGCCTTAGGGAATCCATCTCATTTATATGTTTTCTGTTGTAGATACTTGCTTTGTACTTTATAATTAAGGAAGATTATGATTTGGGGGTATATTATGAATACAGAAAAATCACAATTGCAAGATCGTTTGAAGTTGGCTTTTATAATAGGAGTAATATATATTATATTTAATTTAATAGGTATAGGCTGTCCCATTAAGTTTTTTACTGGCATTTCCTGCCCAGGTTGTGGTATGACTAGGGCTCTCTTTGCAGCATTACGCCTACAATTTTCTGATGCCCTTTACTTCCATCCATTATTTGGACTAGTTCCTTTTATGTTTGCTTTATATTTGTTTGATTATAAATTAAAATCACATCATGTAAGATATATATATATCGCAATATGTATAGCTTTTCTACTTGTATATATTATGCGAGTGTCTTTTGACCCCAATGCTTTAATATCAATTGACATCCAAAACAGTTATGTGTTAAAATTTCTACATAAAAACATTTTGGGAGGATGAAAGATGATTAAGAATAGGAGTTTACTTACTTACATTTTATTGTCTATTGTTACTTGTGGTATTTATAACATTATATTCTGGTACAGCTATGCCGAAGATATGAATCGTATCTGTGATGGGGACGGCAAAAGCACTAAGAACTACATAATAGTTATATTTCTTTCTATTATTACATGTGGAATTTACCAATTTCTATGGTTCTATAATATCGGTGATAGGTTAAATGAAAATGCACCTCGTTATGGAACTCAGTTTTCAGAGAACGGATCAACTATTTTACTTTGGATGATTCTTGGTAGCTTCCTCTGTGGAATTGGAACATTTTTTTCATTTCATATTCTTATTAAAAATATGAACGAACTTGCGAACCGTTATAACAGCACATTCTATGCTAATAATCAGCAGAATTATTAATCTTTGAGTAATAACTAATGATTCATCTTGTTTTTAGACTAAAATACAGATTAATGCACATAATAAAGCAAGCTATGGTAGATATACTGTAGCTTGCTTTTTTTAGACTATTTATATTAGTTATTAAATGACTGCTGCCATATGCACTTCATTCAACATTACACATAAACTTTCATAAGCTTTCATAAGCTTTCAAAAACTTTGCTCTTTCAACAAATTAATTGTTGTTTTGACATTTTTCTGCTATAATATAGTAATATATATATCTTAATCTATAACTTTATTTTGAAAGGAGTAAAGCATATGGCAAAGCTTAGTATTATTGAGGGAATTGGTGAAGTTTATGAAGCAAAGCTTAATGAAGTTGGTGTAAACTCAGTGGAAGCATTATTGAAAGAATGTGCTAACAAGAAAGGCAGATCCGGCCTTGCAGAAAAAACAGGACTTTCCGAAAAATTAATCCTTAAGTGGGCAAACCATGCAGACTTAGCCAGAATTAAAGGTATTGGTGGCGAGTATGCTGAACTGTTGGAAGCATCAGGTGTTGACACTGTTCCTGAGCTTGCAACTCGTAAGCCAGAAAATCTATTCAAAAAAATGCAAGAGGTCAACGAAGCAAAGTCTCTTGTTAGAAAACTTCCCACCGAAAATCAAGTTGAGGATTGGGTAAAACAAGCTGGCGACCTACCCCGTGTTCTTGAATATTAAAAGGCGTATATGTTTTATCTATTATATTGGAGGTAAATTATGGACATAAAAGCTAAAATTTCAGAAATTGTAGAAAAAGTAAAATCTGATAAGGATTTTGCTTCTAAGTTTAAAAATGATCCCATAAAAACTATTGAGGGCTTTATCGGTGTAGATCTACCTGATGATCAGATAAAGTCACTAGTTGATGGTGTAAAGGCAAAAGTATCACTTGATGAAGCTGGTGGATTATTTGATAAGGTCAAGAAGTTATTTTAGAACTGACTCTGGTTACAAAAAAGGGCTGTCGCAAATGTGCGGCGCCCTTTTTAAAGTAGTGATGTTTATCACATAGAAGATTTACAAAAATAGCGTGTTACTATTAAACTAAAACAAAATATAAAAAATAATATCGCTTCTTTACCCAAACCGGAATAATAGGTCTGAAAGTGAAGCAAAGTATTTTTGTCCATAAAAGTCTATTATTTTATAAAACAAATCATTATTGCCAAAATATTAAAAGCCCTACAATCGTTGAATTGTAAGGCTTTCTTCTTTACAGGGGCAGTAGGATTTGAACCCACGACCTGCGGTTTTGGAGACCGTTATTCTACCAGCTGAACTATACCCCTATTTATGCTGCCTATTTATACTACTATGAATTGTTTAAATTGTCAAGATTATTTTGATTCTTTTATGTAATCCAAAACCTCTTGTAGATTTTTAACACCGATTAGTTTTATATCAGTTGTTGCTTTTATATTACCTTCATTTGCTTTAGGTAGGATACAAGTCTTAAAGCCCATCTTAGCTGCCTCTGCAACTCTTTGGTCTGCCATATTTACAGCACGAATTTCTCCTGTAAGTCCTACTTCACCAAATAGTATGGTACTGCTGTTAATAGTAATATTACGAAAGCTTGATAAGATTGCGGTTACAATTGCTAGGTCTATGGCTGGCTCCGTGATCCTCATACCACCTGCCACATTCACATAGGCATCACAATCTCCCAGCTGGATACCCAGACGCTTTTCTAGCACCGCCATTAGAAGGCTTACTCTATTATAGTCTGTACCCGCTGCCGTCCTTCTAGGCATATTAAAGCTGGTTCTACTGGTTAAGGCCTGCACCTCAACAAGAATAGGCCTTGTTCCCTCAATTGACGAGGATACTACTGAACCTGGTTCTCCTTCAGGCCGACCCTTCAGCATATACTCCGATGGGTTCTTTACCTCTATAAGGCCTGAGCCTTGCATCTCAAACACTCCGATTTCGTTGGTGGAACCAAAGCGGTTCTTTACCGCCCGTAGTATACGATAGGATGCATAGTTATCTCCTTCAAAATAAAGAACTGTATCTACCATATGCTCCAGTACACGAGGACCTGCTACCATTCCCTCCTTCGTTACATGACCAATAATAAATATGGTAATACCGGTACCCTTAGCTAATCGCATCAAGGCTCCTGTTGCTTCTCTTACCTGCCCCACACTACCGGGTGCTGATGCGATATCCTCCTTATACATAGTCTGTATGGAATCAATAACAATTATATTAGGCTTATGCTTATCTACAACGGCTTCTATCAAATCCAGATTTGTTTCACAAAGGAGCAAGAGCTCGCCGCTAAAAGCGCCGAGCCTTTCTGCTCTCATTTTTATCTGTCCCTGAGATTCCTCTCCGGTTATATATATAACCTTTCTTCCTTTATTCACGATTTCCCTGCACATCTGTAATAAGAGGGTAGACTTGCCTATTCCAGGGTCTCCTCCAACAAGAACAAGACTA
>CAZMYP010000029.1:0-21640 GCA_964570535.1 uncultured Herbinix sp. | reverse complement strand
AAATTCTATAATCGAATTATTCGAAAAGAACATGGATAATATAGATTTATTGGATGATTTAATAATATGTGATAAAGAAGCAGAGGACATTTTGAGAAATATAGGAGCATTTTTATATGAAATGGAATGTGAAGATAATCCATGGGGAAATCATGACGAACTTTATAAAATGACATGGGAAAGAGAATGGAGATATTAAATAGAAGAATAAATTAATAAATGCGATGTAAGGGGTATGTATGGAAAAGGCAGAGAAAAAAGCATTAAAGCAATTTGCACTAGTTGATAATACAAGCTGTATTATATATTTACAGAGGATTATTGCTACTTCCGAATTGTGTTTGGATGCAATGAAAAGGTTTAATAAGCAAACAGCTGACATTCTGGCTGAAGCAAATGAAAAAATGAACACAAAAATCCCATATGATATTTATAGTGATATAATGCACAAAACATCGAATAGTATGTGCTATCTGCTAAATGTTCTGGGAGATGCGCAAACTTCATCTGTATCATATTTTAAGTATCGAAAACAAGTAGAGAAATTATTAAAAAACAAAGTTGAAGGAATTGCATATGAACCATTCACAGCTGAACTTGAAGAAATTTGTACAAACTTCAATAAACTGCGAAATTGGCAAAATCATATTCCGGAATCACTATTAACATCAGAAATAGAGTTAATAAAACAAGGAAAATATCAAAGCCATCCGATTAATCCAATAGAAATTATTAAACATAATTATGTTGAAATGGATTATATGCTTGACTTATATAGGTCTAATTGTAATTTTGTAGTTGCAGCAAGGAAATTAGTACAGGCATGTAAAAGGGATTATTCTTTATTAATTGGGGAACAAGTGAAAATTACTAGAGTATATACTGATAAACCAGTATCAATAGCTAAATCTGATGCAAGCAAACTTTCAGCTGAAATCCAAGGCCTGCCTGTAACATGATAATTTAGTAAAGCTAAAGTTTGTTTATGGCAGATACCATGCTTACATTATAAGGATATTTTGCTTAATAATATGAAAGCTTGGTGACCTCTGTTTTTCCTTGTAATTAGAACAAAACTGCCTTGTTTTGAAGTAAATTGATAGCTATGTTTTCATTGAGGGCAGCACAGGCTGTTTTGAATAATAAGTAACGTTGAGATTTCAACGTTTTTTTAATGGTTTGACTTGGGTTAGACTGTATTGAATAATAGCGAAGAGTAATAGGACACTCTATCATGAAAGGGTAGGGTGTTTTTTGGTTATTGCACATTGTTTTTGGGGTGCTATTTGCAAGATTAACTAATCAAACATTAGAGCAGTCAAGCCGATGGTGGTCAATAATATGCATTGTTTGCAAACTTTATTACAATTGTTTTGTTGAAACTCATATGTAAAAACGAAGATATTACATATAAAAAGTTAATAATCTATCAAGGTGATCAAGGCAAATTAAAAAACACCTTACTTATTGTTATAATAATGATTGTTTTAGGAATGGATGGATTATATGGGGAGCTTTAGTTCTTATATCTATATTTTTATTAATGTGGATAGGATTGCTGATAAAATCTGGAGAATTAAAATTATTGCTTGTCACATAATCCTTTAACTAATATTTTGAAGTGAGTAAGTAGGCTCTCTCGTAAATCAAGATTGGGATGACGAATGCACCATTCAAATACAACACCCCTAGCGGCAATAATCAGGTGATTTGCAAGAGTTTCAACAGGAATATCGCTTCTTAGCTCCCCAGTTTTTATTCCCTTCTCTATGGTCTCATTAAATATCTGATAAATATATCGGCTATAGTTAAGTGCTGAAGCAGTGTCTATAGTCTTAGCTAAGTGGGAAATATATAGCGCTTTCATATTTTCAAATCCAATACGATTCTCAATAAAATCTGCGATTTCTTCGGCTAGTATAAGCAAGAAATCTAGGGAGCTCTTAGTATCCTTAAGCGATAAAGATATGCTTTTATAGTCCATATCAGCTGTATGAGTGTAGTAATTGACTAAGTCCACTATGAGCTCATCCTTAGATTTGTAATGAACATAAAAGGTGCCCTTAGATATACCAGCTGCCTTTACAATAGAATCTACGCTTATATGTTCTACTCCATGCTTACTAACTAATTGACTAGCCATATCAAAAATTCTTTTTTTTGTGTTAGCAGCTTGTATTTTTCTTTTATTTATGCTTTCTTCCTTCATAATCTACTCCTTTGATCCCTTAGAATATTTTGCTTCTATAATTCTATCATAAATCGACGAGTAAAACTCCATTATATTTGACATATTTTCTGGATAAAGCTATAATATTACCAATGAGAGTGACTGCGGTCATTGAAGTAATTGTTTGGATTATAGCATATTTAATTTATGTTTTTAAACTTCAATAGAGGAGGTAGAGACATGGTCAGACTTACAAGGACTAAAATAGTAATGATTATTTTAACCATTTTACTAGCAGGAGGCTATTATTCTTATCACAATGAGAGGACTGTTAAGTCCAGTACGATTGATAGGGTAGCGGGAGATACACAGATGGAGACATCCATAAATATTGCCCTGCAACTCAACCCAGGTATGGCAGCTGCAGCTATCATTGCTCCTTCTACAGGCTATTATGAGGCTTTAGCGGCGATACCCTTAGCTCAGCAAATGGAGGCCCCTATCCTGTGGCTAGGGAGCACTTTAGAGGAGAGCAAAGCGGTTCTTGATTATATTGATAACCATATAGATAAGAATGGGCAGATATATATATTGGGAAATGATAAGGACATTCCTTTAGATCTTGAAGGACTCCTTACGAAGATAGGGTATGAAGAGACCCGAATAATGCGCTTGGGAGAAGCAAATCATTATGAAACAGCCATAAGAATTTCTAGTATGCTGGAGTACAAGGGTAAACCAGTTATTATCTCATCAGGAGATAGCTATAGCCAGTTTACAGGTATAGCCACAATGGCATCAGCAGATGAAAGCCCAGTACTATATCTCCCCCCAAGTGGAGACATCCCTGTGGGACTTATAGATTATCTTGATAGTATTATTAAATATGATAAGGTCATCATTCAGATTATAGGTGATAATAAAGAGCTTCCGACTAGACGCTTATTCGAGCTAAGATCTAAGCTAAATAAATCTAATAAGGTGGTTTTTAAACGTATTGCTGGCGATGACCCCTATGACCTTATGGCCCAGGCTAACGGACAGGCTTGGTTTAAGGAGCTAGATGAGGATGAATATAGGAAACCAATCTCAAGAATAGCCCTTACTACAGATGATAGCTATGAATATGGTATATCAGGAGCTGTTCTAGCTGCTAAGCTTAGAGCACCGCTTGTATTTATCAATGAATCAATACCCGATGGTAGTGCGAGACTACTGAAGGATATATATAATTGGAATAGACAGACAGATATCACTTTTAGGCAGGTGACTGTTCTGGGGAATACAGCTAGTATATCACAGAGAGTTGTTGCTGAAGCTGAAAGTCTGTCAATTCTAGGGGAATCCTTAGAGAATAATGCACAGGTTTGGAAATATGGAGAGTTAGGTAAGTCTCCAGAGGATAGCCATAGGACAGCCCACGATGATAAACGAGGAATGCTCTATATAGCGGATACAGACAAGGGCACAATTCAAGCTATTGATAAGGAAGGCAATATAAAAACACTAGTTAGTGACTTGAACCATCCTACAGGAATAGTGGTGAATAGTAGGGGAGAGCTCTTCGTTACAGAAACCCTAAGTCATAGGATATTAAAGATAGATACCCTAGGAAGGAAAACAGTCTTTGCAGGTGGCGGCTACATAAGTATAGACAGCCAGCCAGTTGGAGCCTATGCAGATGGAAGGGGAGAGCTAGCTAAGTTTAATGAGCCACAGGGTTTAGCGATGGATGATGAGGGTGGCTTATATGTTGCTGATTCAGCAAATCAACGTATCCGAAGAGTTGACCCTGATGGCCTAGTAACTACTATTGCGGGGTCAGGCAAAGACTATATAGATAATACCTCTTATATATCAGGAGGTTATCAGGATGGTGTGGCAGGGCAAGCTAGGTTCAACTTTCCTCAAGGTCTTGCTATAGGACCTGATAAAACAATATATGTAGCAGACACCTATAATCACTGTATAAGAATGATTACTTCAGAGGGGGTAGTAAGCACCTTGGCTGGAAGTAATGAACCAGGCTTCAGGAATGGAATTGCAGAATTATCAAGATTTAGCTATCCAAGCGAGCTTATGCTTATTGAGGATAGAGGTTTAGTCATAATAGATAAGGGTAACTCGCTATTACGTGTCTATAATCCGTCTAGCTTGCTAGGAGATATGGCAATATCAGTAGAGACTAGACCCGAATCAACTGAGAAGTCAGGCCTTGCGCTGCTTGGGAATACTCAGGGGGATGTATATGTACAAAGAGCGGGAGGTCTCAAGGAGCTCAGGGGTAAAAATGGTATGGCTCTTACCCAGGGAGATTCATTGCGAATAGATCAGAATGGATCAGCCATCCTTACTTTCAGCACGGGGAGTAAGATTACCATAGGGCCAAGTACTCTGTTAACTATTGATAAACTTCAAAAAAGTAATGACACAGGATTAAAACTATCTGTAAAACTAAAATCTGGTACGCTGTGGAACAGCGTTAAAAGTCTTACAAGTGATGAGGAAGAATATGAAATTGTCACCTCTAGTTCAAGAGCAGAAGTAAAGGGAACTCTTTTTTTGGTATCAGTAGATCCTATTACCGGTGCTTTGACGACATCAGTATTTGAGGGATCAATTAGAGGGGATTATGCTGCTGATACTGGAGGTCTTGCTTCATTGAGCCAGACTCAATTGCTTCATATGGGTCAATCCAGTACATCACTTCCACTACAGCTAACCCCAGGGGTTCCATATTACAATCCACAATTTCCACTTGCTCCACCACCTCCGCCACCACCTCCGCCACCGCAGCCTATAGATACACATAGTATTGTTCAAAACCAGGCTCCATGCATTTTAGCTAACATGGCCATGGATATGGTGGATCGGATGCAAGTGATACAACAGCAAAACGAAGCTTTAATGACAAGTTATCAAAATACGAATAATCGAGCCTATCTTCAGGGTGCCTTACAGCAGTCTCAGATCAACTCTCTTTTAGCAAGCTTAAGCCAGCAATATATGAGTATTGTTAAGGGCTTACAACAAGAGCAGCAAATGAGTCAATTTCTTCAGCAGCAAAACAGAAGTATGGATACATTGAGGCAGCAGGGACAGCAATTACAAGAACAGGCTCAGCAGATGAGAAACAATGCCGAAAATGTTGCTCAGCAGGCAGGATTAAGTCCCGATCAAATCCAACGACTTATTCAAAATGCCGTAACAGCATCAGGAGCTGCCGGAGCAGAAAGACCACAAGGACCACCTCCTTATGCTCAGCCTCCGGGAACACCTCCATCGCCAATATTTCCACCACAGGCAACACCTAGGCCTCAGCCTACACCTAGGCCTACACCTACACCTACACCTACACCTACACCCACACCTACACCCACACCTACACCTAGGCCCACACCTGCTTCTCCTATATCTGATTTAAGGGTTCAGAATGTAAGTGACAATGGCATTGATCTTATATGGGACACAGGTATAAATAGGGATTATGTAACGCTCCAATTTTCTTATGACAACAAAAGCTGGTCTGACTATAGTGGATATTACCATGTACCTATTTATGGATTATATATGGAAGTAGAAGATTTAAGCCCTAATACTATGTATTATTTTAGGCTAATGATATCAGAAGGTATTAATCGTGGTGCTTCCAACGTTATTAGTGTGACCACATTACCGATGCCTATATCCGATTTAAGTAGTATAGGGGTAAGCAGCAATTCAGTTGATCTAGCTTGGTCCATAGCTCAAAATGTGGAGCATATAGGACTTCAGTCTTCTAATGATAATATTAGCTGGTCTGACTATACTGGTAATTACGCAAAGTCTGTCACAGGAAGTGCTATATCGGTGAATGACTTACAGCCTAACACGACATATCATTTTAGGATATTGGTGACGGAAGGAATTAATAGTGGTGCATCCAACTCAGTTAGTGTAACAACGCTAGCACTAAAACCCATCAGCTGGGCAGATCCAAGGCCTACAGTTAGCTATGATTATACTACAGCAAAATTACATATTGATTACCAGATAAGGGATTATAATGAAAAACACATACTACATGTATACATATATTCAGGGGATTCGCAGAGTGTTAAGCCCACGGCAGAGGAAGTAAAGAATCAAGCGGATTGGAGTCCTGAAGGATATTCTAGTAATTCTGAAGAAGTTAACATTACACAGAGATTTGTCATATCATATCTTGAAGCAGGCACAAAATATATGGTATACATCGTTGCTCAGGATAAAAGTGATTCAGAAGAAGATGTTGAGATAGCATTTACAGAGGTATTGGAATATGAGGTGGATATACCACCCCAAACCAACTAGTAGTATAGGATTGTATAATAATGCTGATATTCCAGCGTTTATTGACGATCATGCATAGGCTAGACTGTACTGAATAAGAAATATATATGGGTACCCTATCATGTAAAAAGTGATAGGGTGCTTTTGGTTTTCAAATTTAGTTTATCTTACCTTATTAGAAGTTTTAGTATAAGAAGAACAATTGAAAGACACTGTTTATTCTGATTGAGTTTATATCTAATTCATAGTAGAATGATAAGGTATCTATATTGAAGATATATTGTTTGCACTTTATTTACAAAATAATACTACTTCACAACTTACTCAAAGCGAGGGACGAATATTGAATCTGGAAACTGAGAAGGTATCTAAACTATTGTGGCAGCTGAGTATTCCAGCTATTCTTGGGATGCTTAGCAGTGCGATTTTTAATATTGTAGATAGAATCTATGTAGCAAAAATAAACTCTGATGCACTAACAGCAGTGGGTATTACTATGCCGGTACAAATTATTCAGATGGCTTTTATTTTATTGGTGGGAATAGGGACATCATCCCTTATATCCATTAAGCTTGGAGAGGGTAAGACAGAGGAAGCAGAAGATATACTTTTCCTAGCTCTTAAGTACATTACCATATTTTTAGTTGCTTTTGCAGTACTATTTATGGTGTTTTTGGATCCTATTTTAAGCTTGCTTTCTATTTCAGAGGATATAATGCCCTATGCTAAGGATTACATTATAATAATAATTGTTGGTTCAGTCATTGGCGTTCCAGGATATTGCTTAAATAATTCATTAAGAGCTATTGGCAAGACCGGAGTTTCTATGAAGATTATTGTCATAACTTCTATAATGAATATTATTCTGGATCCTATTTTAATTTTTGCATTTAAGCTTGGTATTGGGGGAGCAGCCATAGCTACGGTGATTTCTCAAACTACATTGACTATTTATGTGGTTTATGCCTTTATTAATAGAAAAGATTTTGCTATACACTTAAAGCTTAGAAAGGTAAAGGACAAGTGGCATCTATTAATGGAAAGCCTTAGAATGGGTCTGCCATCCTTCTATGTACAAATACTGGCAGCTGTTGTAAATCTATTTATTAATAATCGCTTACTTAAATATGGTACAGATCTTGATATTGCAGCAGTTACCATTATGGCCAGCATATTTAGTTTTTATCATATGGTAGTGGTAGGAATAGTTCAAGGAAACAATTCAATATGTGGATACAATTGGGGAGCGAGATTGTACGGAAGGGTTCAAAGATCCTTGAAATTGTCATTGTATTATTCCTTATTCTTGTCTGTATTACTATTTCTAGTAGTTATAGTATTTCCAGAAGTTTTGGTTAATATATTTACAGATGATAAAATGTTAATGGAATTGACTTCTGCAGGCATTAGATTTTATCTATGTATGCTACCTCTTATTGGTCCACAGACAGTAAGCACACAATATTTTCAGGTTGTAGGTAAGTCTAGTCTTAGCAGTTTTTTGGCGATTTTAAGATATGGTATAATAATTGTTCCATCAATAATCCTACTAGCGCCAAGGCTAGGGGTAACTGGGATTTATATCAGTAATGCAATATCTGATGGTATAGCCAGCATTATTGCTATAGTATATATTATTATGGAATTGATTAAATTGAAAAATATGGAAGAGAAACAAGTAGAACAGGCAAAGCAATGAGAGAAAGTAACAAGGGGCTAAGTTTATTTGATTTATATTGCAATTATATGAGAGAAAGTTGTATCATATTGCAGAAAAGTGATAAAATGTACTTGATATAAAAAGGAGAAGCTGTGGAGATTAGAAAGACGGTTTATGATGACCTTGACAAGGTAATGGAGATATATGAAAATGCTAGAAAATACATGAAGGAAAATGGGAACCCTAATCAATGGGGAGATAATTATCCTGGTTTAGAATTAATTAGGGATGACATCTCTGAGGGAATGAGCTATGTATGTGTTGATAATCAAGAGGTTGTAGGTGTCTTTTATTTTAATATTGGACCGGACCCCACATATCTTAACATATATCAGGGTAGTTGGATTAATGATCAACCCTATGGAGTGGTTCATAGGATAGCATCAGCTAGCCGTAAGAGGGGTGTTGCTTCGTATTGCATAAATTGGAGTTTGGCAAAATGTTCTAATATTCGGATAGATACCCATATGGATAATGCTATAATGCAGAAATTTCTGGTAAAGCTTGGATTTATACGTTGTGGAATTATATATGTAGAGGATGGGACAGAGAGATTCGCATATCAGAAGGTTATTTAAGAAATAAAAATATTTGAAAAGAATAAGTAAATTGTATCAAATTTAATTAAAATTAAAATTGATGTTTGACAATTATATTGTACGCGTTATAATATAGTTGAAGATCTTATTAATAGTATGATATAGTTCTATAATATTAAACCAATAAAATTATAATACAAAAGGATAGGTGACTTTATGAAGAAGATGAAAAAATTTATATTAGTATGGATATTAGCTACAGTATCACTTGCAGCGTGCTCAAATAAAGATGATGGTAAGCAGAAGGATGCTACAGTTAATATTGGTGTTACAGATACACTTAGCTCTGTAAACCCTTTATTACAGGATGGAACAGAGGTGGTTAAGTATACCACATCTCTAGCCTTTCTTCCTCTAGTTGAGCTAGATAAGAATCTTGAATTTGTAAATCAGTTAGCTAAGGATATTGTTACTGAGGACAATAAGAAATTTACAATCCATTTGAATGAAAATGCTGTTTGGTCAGATGGAGAAGCAGTTACCTCTGAGGACGTGGTTTTTACCTATTTGCTTTGGACAAGCCCTGAAATCGGAAGTGTAGGTATGTCTATGGAGAAGATAGAAGGAACAGGAGACGACGGATATGCCAAACAGGGTGCAACATCCATTAGTGGAGTTGTGGCAATTGATGAAAATACAGTGCAGATAACAACAAAGGCAGAGATGGCATTGCATTCCTTTAAAAATATATTTGGCCGCTATATTCTTATATTGCCAGAGCATATTCTTGGAGATATACCTAGGGGCGACCTATTGTCCTATAATTGGTTTAATGCACCGACTGTAGTTAGTGGACCATATTTTATCAAAGATGTGGATTTAAATCATTATGTTACCTTAGAAGCTAATGAGAAATTCTTTTTGGGAGCACCCAAAATTAAAAACCTTAATATAAAGGTTGTTACTGCTAGTCAGCTCCTTGCAGGTCTAAGATCCGGCGAAATTGATGTTGTACAGCAGACCACCGGCGCAATTTTACAGGAAGATTATGATTCAGTAAGAGCACTTGATAATATAACGGTATATGACGGAACACCTGTAACCAATCAGTCAATCTTTATGAACACAGAGAGTATAACAGATTCTCGTATTCGTCAGGCTATACTTTATGGTATTGATAGACAGACTATTTTAGATGATTTGCTTAAAGGCCAGGGAGAAGTAATTGAAGGCTTTTTAGCCAGTGCAGGTCCTTTCTATGATAGTGAAGTGACACCAGTTGCATATAATCCAGATAAGGCAATGCAGCTTCTAAGTGAAGCTGAAGCAGATGGATGGGATAAATCTACTCAATATACTTTCTATGTTAACAGCGGTGATACTACATTTGTACAGATAGCTAGTTTTATAGCTGCAAAGCTAGGTGAGTTGGGTCTTAATATCCAGGTAAAGACTGTGGATATTGCATCCTTACTTGGAGCAGCTGGAAGCGGCGAATTTGATATACTGGCAGTTCAGTATACCTATACACCTGTGGATCCTTATACAGATATCAGCTGGTTGCTTTCAGAAGGTGGTTGGACTAGATATTATAAGGAAGAAATAGCTAATGCTCTAGATATAACTCAAAAAACCAATGATATAAATGAAATAATTAAGCAATATCGTATTATTACTGACTATGTACAGCAAGAGGTTCCTATGATTTCCGCTTATGTAATAAGTGCTATAGGCGCTTCTAGCAATAGAATGAAGAATGTGGTACCTGATGTGTATGGAACCTTTATAAATGTTCATGAATGGGAAGTTGTTAATCAGTAAATATAAACCAAACTAAGTAATAGTAGTAAAAGGAGGATAAGGATAATGGAGCCCTTATTACAGGTAGAAAATCTTACAATAGCCTTTAAGGAAGAAAAAAAACAGACTGTCGTGGTTGAAGGTGTAAGCTTTTTTGCAAATCCCGGAGAAGTTCTTTGTATTGTAGGAGAATCCGGCTGTGGTAAGAGTGTTACAGCCTTATCCATCCTTGGATTACTAAGCCCAAATGCTCGTATAATTGATGGTAGAATTACTTTCGATGGAAAAGACCTTCTGGAAATTAGTGAAAAAGAAATGGATAGGATACGGGGTAATGATATAACAATGGTATTTCAGGATGTTATGAATAGCTTAAATCCTGTACTTACCATAGGAAATCAACTGACAGAGATAATCAGGATTCATATGGGCTATGATAAGAAGGCGGCCTATAAATATGCTATTGAAATGATAAAAAAGGTTGGTCTGCCTGATTCAAAGTCAATAATGAAAAAATATCCCCACATGCTATCAGGGGGAATGCAACAGAGGATTATGATTGCTATGGCTCTTACCTGCAAGCCGAAATTAATTATTGCAGATGAGCCAACTACTGCTTTGGATGTAACTATTCAATTACAAATCATGAAACTACTAGTGGAGCTACAAAAGGAATTTCATATGTCAATTGTATTAATTACCCATGATATAGGAGTTGTGGCTGAACTGGCTGATAGAGTTATCATTATGTATGCAGGACAGTTTATGGAGGAAGGGCCTGTCTATCAAATCTTTGATAAGCCAGCCCATCCATATACTCGGGCACTGCTAAAATCAGTCCCTAGCATAAATGATGATTTGGATAAAAAACTAACTTCTATTAAAGGAACTGTTCCTGAGAACTATCAGGAGCTTGAAGGATGTAGATTTTTTGGACGATGCCCTTACGGTGTACCTGCCTGCAAGGAAAAACAGGTCTACTATGAGCTAGAGCATAGACATTTTGTTAGGTGCCACAGGTCAGGAAAGGGGGAACTGGATTGAGTGATGCTGGGAATAGAAAGCCTCTTATGAAAGTAGAAGGATTAAAGAAATACTACCCAGTAAGTGGTTCTACAATTAGAAAAAACAAGCCTGTAATACACGCAGTGGATGGGGTTGATTTTGAGATATATGAGGGTGAAACCCTTGGCATTGTAGGAGAGTCAGGTTGTGGTAAATCTACCATCGGCCGTCAAATTGTAGCCCTTGAGAAGCCTACTTCGGGGCGTGTTCTTTATCGAGATGATGTGATCTCAAACATGTCTCAGGGAAGTCTTCGAGGGATAAGAACACATTTGCAGATGGTGTTTCAGGATTCAACATCCTCTTTAAATCCCAGAAAGCAGGTATATGATATACTGGCAGGTCCCATGCTATACCATGGTATAGTTGACAGGGGGGAGCTAGATAATGAAGTAAACCAGCTTATGAACATGGTGGGATTGTCAAAGTCTATGAAGTATAGATATCCCCATGAGTTTTCAGGGGGACAAAGACAAAGAATTGGAATTGCTAAAGCCTTATCTGTTAAACCAAGGCTAGTTGTATGTGATGAGCCTGTCAGTGCCCTTGATGTGTCAGTCCAGGCACAGATATTAAACCTTTTAAAACAATTACAGAGTGAATTGAAATTAACTTATGTATTTATTGCCCATGGCCTTGGAGCTGTTCGTTATGTAAGTAATCGTATTGCCATAATGTATCTGGGTAAAATCGTTGAAATTGCAGACACCAAAGAGCTGTTTGATAATCCTGTTCATCCTTATACCAAGGCATTATTTGATGCATCACCTTTGCCAGATCCTGGTCTTAGGGGTAGACAAAGAATTGTCTTAGAAGGGGAGATTCCATCAGCTATAAGACCTCCTATGGGCTGTAGATTCCACACTAGGTGCCCTTATGCAATAGAATCATGCAGGGTTAATGAACCAGAGCTTTTACCTGTAAGGGACGGAAGTGACCATAAGGCTGCTTGCCCAGTATTACAGGCAGGAGGAAAAAACAATGCTTAGATATATTATGAAAAGAATACTGATTGCCATACCAGTACTTATTGGTATTACTATACTTGATTATGCCATAATGAGTTTGGCAGGAAGCCCTTTGGAAATGATGCTAGGTCCAAAGACAACAGAGGCTGCTCTAGAGGCAAAGGCTATTCAGCTTGGTCTTGATAAGCCTATTTATGTCCAGTACTTTGTATGGCTAAAAAATCTATTAATGGGGAATATGGGTTATTCAATAAAGAGTTATCAGCCTGTAAGCAAAATTATATCAGAACACTTAGGTCCTACGCTTTTGCTCATGGGTACCTCTCTTTTTGTAGGATTGTTAGTTGCCGTACCTATAGGGATTTATAGCGCAGTCCATAGATATAAGAAAAGAGACTATGCTTTGGTAACTGTTTCGTTTTTTGGAACAAGCATACCCAGTTTTTTTCTGTCATTAATATTTATATATTTTTTTACGGTGAAAATGGGCTGGCTTCCATCTAGTGGTATGAGAACGGCAGGTAGTGGCGGAGGAATAGGAGACGTGATAAGGCATATGACTATGCCTGTTTTGGTTCTTGCCATATCAATTGCTGGTTCTAATATCCGTTATGTTAGAAGTGCTGTATTAGAAATATTACAAAGGGATTATGTTCGTACAGCTAAATCAAAGGGAATTGGACGATTTCTTACCATCAACAAACATGCTCTTAGAAATGCCCTAATACCAATTGTAACCGTAATTGGCATGCAGCTTCCTACATTATTTGGCGGGGCAGTTATTATAGAGCAGATTTTTAGCTGGCCAGGTCTTGGATTAATCACAATGAATGCCATTATGAATAGAGACTATCCAGTTATTATGGGTGTGGCTCTTTTAACAGCAGTAGTTGTACTTGTAGCAAATCTGATAACGGATATTATATACGCATTAGTAGACCCCACTATCCAATACTAAGTAGTAATACTATGGTTTGGATGGATTTTACATATTTATGGTGGTTAAAAGAGAAGACCTATGAAATACAGAAATGGAGTAAACTATGAAGCATAATTCTAAAACTTCAGGTAATAAAAATAGCAGTCTAAAGATGATTATGAAGCGTTTTTGCAAACATAAGCTAGCTGTGGCAAGTTTATGTTTTCTTGCTATTATAACGATTCTTGCCATCCTAGCGCCACTTATTGCACCTTATAATCCCAACCAGGTAAGCCCATCCTTCGCAATGCCACCATCCTCAAAACATTTGCTGGGTACAGATCAGATTGGAAGAGATATGCTAAGCAGACTTTTGTATGCAACTAGGATATCCCTATTCGTTGGTTTTGCAGTAACGGTTATATCGACGATAATTGGTGTTATATTAGGCCTTGTAGCAGGATACTTTGGGGGCTTAGTTGATATAATAATTATGCGTATAACTGATACAATAATGTCATTTCCTTATATACTTTTAGTTCTTGTGGCAGCAGCTATATTTAATCCTGGTTTATGGAATATTATTTTGATACTGGGATTTGTAGATTGGCCTGGGGCAGCCAGACTAGTTCGAGGAAATGTTTTATCTCTTAGAGAAACTAATTTTATAAAGGGGAATGTGGTAGCTGGAATGCCCAATGCTTATATCTTATTTTCTGAGATCTTGCCCAATACAGTTGGTCCTGTTCTTGTATATGCTACATCTGTTTTTGCTATATCAATACTTGATGAAGCTGCTTTGAGTTTTCTAGGTATGGGAGTGCAAACTCCTACGGCAAGTTTGGGAAATATGTTAAATGGAGCAGAATCTATAACCATACTTACAAGTAAGTTTTGGCTGTGGATACCTGCAGGTGTTGTTATTATTTTATTGGTAGTTAGTATAAACTTTGTTGGAGATGCCCTTAGGGATGCCATTGACCCATCTGCGAAGGAGTAAGAAATAGGTCATAAACAATCAAACCGTAGTATTACCTTTAATATTATCCATTAAATAGGAATAACTGTTGTGGAAATACACTAACAAGACCTCTATAAATCTTATGATAATTCTACAAAAGTAACGAAAGTCAGTAAAATCACTAACATTAAGGTTAAAAATCTGTTAAGATATAAAGTAAGAGTTATTCTACTGTTTTTACTCTAGATAGTGATGTTGACATTTCAAAGACGATAGGAGGGATACGATGTTTGAAATAGACGACTATATTATATATGGTAACCATGGCGTATGTAAGGTGGTAGAAATCGGAGGACTGGATATATCAGGTTTCGATAAAAGCAAGGAGTGTTATACACTTCAGCCGGTATTTTCCAAGGCCAGCACTCTATATACACCAGTTGATAATGAAAAAGTACTAATGAGAAAAGTAATTTCCAGCGATGAAGCACAGGATTTAATAGATCGGATTTCAGATACAGAGTTGCTATGGATAGAAAATGATAAGCAGAGGGAAGAGGCCTATAAGGATGCTTTAAGAACCCACGACTGTACACAGTGGGTAAGAATCATTAAGACTCTTTTTGTGAGAAAACAGGAGCGTTTACTTGCAGGTAAAAAGCTTACATTTACGGATGAGAAGTATCTTGGTATTGCTAAGGATTGCTTATATGGCGAACTGTCAATTGCCCTTGATAGAGAAAAAGATGATGTTGAGGAATTGGTGTTAGATTGTTTGGAGCAGCTTAATATGGTTTAAGCCTTGTAGATTTTATTATTATTCCTAAAAAAGGAGCAGGAAATCATGAGTAATAGTCAGAACAATAAAGGGAGAGAAATAGATAATGCCATTATGAAGCTTGTGGCATTAACCTTTGATGATGGCCCTAATCTTGACATAACACCGTTGGTTTTGGATAAACTGGAGAAGCATGGGGTAGTAGCCACCTTCTTCTTAATAGGAAAAGAAATCAATGAAGATACAAAGCTAGTAATGGAGAGGCAATTGGAACTTGGATGTGAGATTGCCAATCACTCATGGAATCATAATTATATGAATACCTATACTGCCAAAGAGCTAGTAGATGATATACAAAGAACCAATGATATTATTAGGGATATGGTGAATGTTACACCAAAGTTCTTTAGACCCCCTTATATTTCTACAAGTCCAACCATGTATAAGGCAATTGATTTACCATTTATTAATGGTATTAACTGTGCTGACTGGGATAATTCTGTAACAGCAAAGCAGCGTGGGGAGCTTATTCTAAGGAATGTAAAGGATGGAGATATAGTACTGCTCCATGACTTAGTTGGTAATAAGAATACTGTGGATGCACTGGATGCTATAATACAGGGGCTGTTAGATGATGGATATGCTCTTGTTACCGTAAGTCAGCTATTCAAGCTAAGCTCTATTGATCCAAATATTAAGAATAAAATATGGACAAATATTTATAATTAATTTAATATAAACAACGCTTTACCAAAATCAATCCGAGTAAGAGCTTATTGACAGAAGCCTTTGGTTGACGTATAATAACCCATGCATGTGAATAAATATACAAATGCATGGGTTTTGCTATTACAAACAATAATAATAATATACGAGGTGATAGAAGTATGAAGAAAAGAGTATTTGTGGATGGTTCAAGTGGTACTACGGGGCTTGAGATTAATGAGCGACTTAGTAAATATGATAATATAGAGGTTGTAAAGATAGCCTATGATAAGCGGCGAGATCTAAATGAACGAAAAAGAATATTAAATGATGTAGATTTAGTGTTTTTGTGTTTACCTGATGATGCGGCAAGGGAATCCGTAGCCTTAGTAACCAATCCGGATACAAGGATTATAGATGCCAGCACTGCACATAGGACAGCAGAGGGGTGGACATATGGACTTCCAGAGCTATCAAGAGCCCATAAGGAAGCAATAAGAAATAGTAAGAGAGTAAGTAATCCAGGCTGCCACGCCACGGCATTTGCCCTATCCTTATATCCTTTGATTTATACAAATACTATGCCTAAGGATTATCCTGTTTCTTGTCAAAGTATAACTGGATATAGTGGTGGTGGAAAAAGCTTAATAGAAAAATATGAGAATAGTGCGAAGGATAATCCTTATACCAAAGCTCCTAGGCCTTATAGTCTCGGGCTTAATCATAAGCATTTGAAGGAAATGATGGTTCAATCAGGTTTATCGGCAAGTCCTATATTTCTTCCTGTTCTCTCTAATTATTACAAGGGATTGGCAACAATAGTTCCAGTTCATACCAGGCTGCTTGATAAATCCTTAAAGGGAGAACAAATTCATAGCCTTATGGAGGAGCATTATAAGCAACAACCTTTTGTTAAGGTCATGCCATATATTAATGAGGAAACATTACTTGGTAATGGAATAAACAGTACAGTTCCTAATGAGGGATATATATTTGATGGAGCTATTGATATTACCGCATGTAACAATACGAATTTTGCAGATGTATTTGTTATTGGAAATGATTCTAAGGGGATAGCCATGATAATAACCAGGCTTGACAACTTGGGCAAGGGAGCCTCCGGTGCTGCCATCCAAAATATGAATCTTATGCTAGGATATGAAGAAAACCTTAATCTTTGATAGCAAATAAGCTGGTGCTTCCAAGGGAAGCACCAGCTTGTATTAATTTACTAGCCTATAGTTAGTAAACAATATTTGATAGGAAATTAACTATCTAAATCCGAAGAATCTACAAGTGAATTCATCATCTTATGGAGATTATCTAGAAGTAGCATACCATCATCTAAATCCAGATCCAGAGTGCAGATTAGGCTTTTTGGGATAGCAAGTGCATCATCCTTAAAGTCCTTTCCCTTCTTTGTAAGACTAATATATACATTACGTTCATCCTTTTGACTACGATTACGTTTAATATAGTCTTGTGACTCTAGCTTCTTCAGTAAGGGAGTAAGAGTTCCTGAGTCTAGAAATAGTCTTTTACCAAGATTCTTTATAGTGACGTTATCATCCTCCCATAGAGCCATCAAAACAATATATCCAGTATATGTTAAGCCATAGGGATCTAGCAGAGACTTATATTTACGGATAATTTCCTTTGAGCATACATATAGTGAGAAGCATAGTTGGTTATCTAGTCTTAATATATCATATTTACTTTCTTTATCTTTACCCTTATTGTTCTTATTCATAAAATCTTCCTTTCCATTTAGATAAATAAAAGCACAATTTAATTTTATACAACTTTTTTGAAAAAGTCAATAAAAGATATTGACAAATCCAAAGTATAGTGTAAAATAAGATTGTAAGCAATTAGTTTTTAATTTTAACGAAATAAATAATAAATAATATATAATAAGTAAAGAATATTATAAACCTAAAATAGAAAGGAAGTATAAATCATGAAGGAATTTAAAAAACTAGTAGAAAATCGTCGTAGCTATTATGCAATTGAAAAAAAATCACCGATTTCCGATCAGGAGATTAGCCAGATTGTTGAACACGGGATAAAATATGTGCCATCATCCTTTAATTCACAAAGTGCCAGAGCAGTTCTTCTCTTAGGAGATAATCATGATTCCTTATGGGAGATTACCAGAGAAACTTTAAGAAAGATTATTCCGGAGGATGCATTTTCATCCACAGATGCTAAGATAGATGGATTTAAAAATGGATATGGAACGATTCTATTCTTTGAGGATCAGGAAGTTATTGAAGGACTTCAGGAACAGTTTCATTTGTACAAGGATGTGTTCCCAGTTTGGTCTCTCCAGTCCTCAGGAATGCTTCAATATAATATATGGATAGGAATTGAGGGAGCTGGCTTTGGAGCAACCCTACAGCATTACAATCCTTTGATTGATGATGAGGTTAAGGAGAAGTGGAACCTACCTAAAAAGTGGAGTCTACTTGCTCAGATGCCTTTTGGAAACCCCATTAGTGAGCCTGGTGAAAAAGAATTTTCTCCAGTAGAAGACAGGTTTAAGGTCTTTTCATAAGATATTAATAAATGATTAAATTATCGAATATTATATAAACTATAAAAAGTGGGGTAAGGCCCGCTTTTTATAGTTGCTAAAAAGTTCGTCATAATAAGAAAAAGATGATGGGATAACTAATCAAATTATGTTACTCTATTTAAAGAGGTGACGACATGTGGATGGGCTTTTTTTATAATATGTCAATAGGTAGGATCTTTATTGGCGAAGATGGAATCGGCATAAACTATGTTTCCTTAGTTAATGAAAAAGATGATGTGAATTATTTGAGGACATACTCTATACAGGAGACAAAGCTGATACAGAAGACTGCAATGCAGCTAAGTGAGTACTTTGACCATAAGAGGAAGGAATTTAGCATAAGGTTAAATCCCAAGGGAACCATATTTCAAAAGAAGGTTTGGGATGCGCTTTTGGAGATCCCTTATGGTGAAACCCGTAGCTACAAAGAGATTGCTAAAGCTATAGGAAATGATAAGGCTGCCAGAGCAGTCGGAATGGCTAATCATAATAATCCTATTATGTTTGTTATACCTTGTCATAGAGTGATAGGAGCAAATGGGAGTCTTACTGGTTATGCCGGTGGAATAGGAATTAAAGAAAAACTACTTCAATTAGAAAAAACCTGGGAAAGGAAATGATAATATGTATAATGAATGGTCTCTAGATATACTTTATAAGGGGTTAGAGGATGAAAATTATAAGGAAGATATAAAAAGGCTAGAGGAGCTGATTGCTGATATAAAGGCATTCAGTATAGCCCTAAAAGATGATGATGGTAATGAAAGCAAGGAAGAAAGGCTCCTTTTAAAAGCTATTGACTATATGGAGCAATTTGAAATACTATCTAGCTCTCTTGCTCACTACCTTATGCTAAGGGAGACTGTTAATACCACAGACAGCCAGGTAGTTAATGAGCTTAATAATCTTGAGAAACGTATTAGTGATATATCTAAACCCTTTGCGGTGTTAAAGAAATGGATTGCTGAAATAGAAGCTATGGATAAGTATTTGGATAAACACCCCAAGCTAAAGGAATACGAATTTCTTATTAATGATATTAAGAATGATGCAAAGCATCTCTTAAGTGATGATGTGGAGGAGGTAATAGCAAAGCTAAATATATCCGCAGGTTCAGCTTGGAGCAACATGCAAAGCTATCTGACCTCTATTTTAGAGGTGGATTATAGAGGGGAGTCTATGACTATTCCTCAGGTTCGTAATCTGGCCTATAGTGAGGATCCTTTAGTTAGAAAGGATGCCTATGAAGCTGAGCTTAAGGCTTATGAAAGAATTAAGGATGCTATTAGTTATTCTTTAAACAGTATAAAAACACAGGTAAATACAGTTAGTGAAATGAGAGGCTATACCAGCCCTCTTACTCTGACCTTGGAGCAATCAAAGATGAAGAGGGAAACCCTAGAAGCCATGCTTGAAGCAATGAAAGAATATATGCCAATATTTCATAAATATTTAAAGCATAAGGCAAAGCATTTAGGACATGAAAATGGACTTCCCTGGTATGATTTGTTTGCCCCGATGGGTGAAAGTAAAACAAAATTCACTGTGGAAGAAGCTAGAGATTATCTAGTAAAGCATTTTAGAAGCTTTTCTGATGATTTGGCAGATATGGTGGATCAGGCCTTTGATGAGGAGTGGATCGATTTCTTCCCCAGAAAGGGCAAGGTTGGTGGAGCCTATTGTAATAATATGCCCTATGTCAAACAAAGTCGTATCCTTACGAATTTTTCAGGAACCTTAAGTGATGTAGTTACTCTGGCTCATGAGCTAGGTCATGCATATCATGGTCTTCATATTCAGGAGCATCTACCTCTTAATACTGATTATAGTATGCCGGTAGCAGAGACGGCATCCACCTTTAACGAAGCACTTATAATGGAAGCTGCAATTAAGCAAACCACAGGTAAGGAGAAGATGGCGTTAATCGAAAGTCAGCTTCAGGATATAACTCAAATTATGTGTGATATTTACTCTAGATATTTATTTGAGACAGAGGTATTTGAAAAATCCAAGGAAGGCTTCTTGTTCCCTGATGAGCTAAATGAAATTATGCTTAGAGCCCAAAAAACTGCATATGGAGATGGACTTGATCATGAATATCTCCATCCATATATGTGGGTGGTTAAGGGGCATTACTACTCAGAAGGCTTAAGCTTCTATAACTTCCCATATGCCTTCGGTGGATTATTTGCCAGAGGATTATATGAAAAATATAGAAATGAAGGGGAAGAATTTGTACCAAAATACAAAGCATTATTAAATGCTACAACTGTAAACACAGTAGAAAACGCAGCTAAAAGGGCTGAAATCAATCTGGAGGATTCAGGATTTTGGAGAAGCGGCCTAAAGGTGATTGAAGATTTAGTAGAGGAATTTATACGAATTTCATAATAAGATCCAAAACGAAAAGATAGGAATGCATTTATTCCCAGTGAAAAGTGCGTAGTTTTTAAATTGTCTAAATAAAATTTTATGTCCTGCCATTAGGTCTATTAAAGTACTAAGCTTTTTATAAATACTACTTAAAACAAGGATAAATAGATAAAGAAAGACTATTTTAAGCAAAAAGGAAGCTGCCGCTTCACGATTTTTCAATCGTTAAAGCGACAGCCCCTTTTTTAAATATAGGAAAACTTATCTAGGACTTCCCATAAAGAACAATGCTATGGTTCCGGGTCCGGAGTGTGTACCGATGGTGGGACTAACGAGATTTATTAAAATATCATTAATACCAAAACGCTCCTTAATAAGGGAGGCCACATACTCAGCATCAGTGATACAATCACCATGACTTATAAATACAGTATCATTTTTATCCTCAAAGCCTGATAAGCGCTTTTCCATTTGATCTACTAGTGCAATTAGTGCTTTTTTTCGTCCCCTAACATTGTTAAGGGGAACAAGACGGCCTTCATTGTTTACGTGAAGAACAGGTTTTACATGGACTAAGGTTCCTATAATAGCAGTAGTCTTAGATACACGGCCACCTCTGTGAAGATGATGAAGATCATCTACGGTAAAGATATGGCAAAGGTTCAGCTTATTATTATCCAGCCAATCCACAATTTCATCTAATGATTTTCCCTCTTCCTTCATCTTTACTGCTTTATGGACTAATAAACCTTC
>CAZMYP010000028.1:0-21892 GCA_964570535.1 uncultured Herbinix sp. | reverse complement strand
CATAGATTGGAGGTTAATTATGAAAGGACATATGAATACAGACATTGGTGAAATTTTAATTGATAATGAAGTGTTGGCACAATATGCCGGAGCTTCTGCTGTAGAGTGTTTTGGTGTTGTAGGTATGGCTTCTGTTAATATGAAGGACGGTTTTGTTAAGCTACTTAAGAGGGATAATTTAAGCCATGGTGTTAGCGTAATAATTGAAGACAATAAAATCACGATAGATCTGCATATTATAGTTTCTTATGGAGTTAGTATTTCTGCGGTTGCTGATAATTTGATTAGTAATGTCAAATATAATGTGGAGGAGTTCTCAGGAATTGAAGTCAAGAAAATCAATATATTTGTTGAGGGAGTAAGAGTAATTGACTAGCAATGAGAATTTACGGCATTTAAGGAGGAAAAATCAGTGATTGTTAAAACTATTGATGCAAAAACATTTAAAAAAATGTTTCTTGCAGGAGCTGTGAGTATAGAGTCAAAAAAAGAATATATTAATGAGCTTAATGTATTTCCAGTACCTGACGGAGATACCGGTACGAATATGACATTAACCATAATGTCTGCCGTAAAGGAAGTAAACAGCCTTGACAATCCTACAATTGAGGAGCTGTCGAAGGCTATTTCTGGTGGTTCTCTTCGTGGTGCTAGAGGAAATTCTGGTGTTATTTTGTCGCAGTTATTTAGAGGATTTACCAAGGAAGTTAGAAATTATGATGAGATTAATGTTACAGTTATAACTAATGGGCTTATGAAGGCTGTGGAAACTGCCTATAGGGCTGTTATGAAGCCCAAGGAGGGAACAATCCTTACAGTAGCCAGAGGGGCTGCAGAAAGGGCTGCACAGCTAGTCTTAGAGACAGAAGATTTAGTTTACTTTGGCAGAGAAGTTATCGCTCATATGGATAAGGTGTTAGAGCAGACTCCTGAGCTTCTTCCTGTTTTAAAAGAGGCAGGTGTAGTAGATTCCGGTGGACAGGGATTATTAGAAATAGTTAAGGGTGCTTATGATGCTTTATTAGGGAAAGAAATTTCTCCAATTAGCATTAATGAAGATAGTCAAAAGTCAACTGGAGTTAACATTGATAGAGTTGCCTTAGGTGATATTAGATTTGGCTATTGTACTGAATATATTATTATGGTTGAAAAGGAATACAATTCAAATATAGAGCTAAAGTTCAAAAATTACCTTGAATCTATTGGTGATTCAATTGTAGTAGTATCAGATGATGACATCGTTAAGGTACATGTACATACGAATGACCCAGGCTTAGCTATCCAGAAGGCATTAACGTATGGATCACTGACTAATATGAAGATAGATAATATGCGGGAAGAGCATAATGAAAGAGTAATAATGGATGCAAAAAGGGCTGCTGACGAAGCCAAAGCAGCTAATAAGACCCCCAAAGAGCAAAAGCCCAGAAAGAAAGCAGGATTTATTGCTGTTTCAATGGGAGAAGGTCTGGGAGAGATTTTTACTGGACTTGGTGTGGATTATCTGATTGAGGGTGGTCAAACCATGAACCCTAGTACAGAGGATATGCTTAACGCAATAAATCAAGTAAATGCTGACACTATTTTTATCCTACCAAACAACAGTAATATTATTCTTACTGCTGAACAGGCAAAAAAGCTTACTAAGGATAAGAAAGTGGTAGTAATCCCTTCAAAGAATGTTCCTCAGGGAATAACTGCAGTGATTAATTTTATTTATGATAAATCTTCTGATGAAAATGCTGAGAGAATGACAGCTGAGATGAATAGAGTAAAATCCGGTCAGGTTACCTATGCAGTTAGAGATACAAGTATTGATGGTAAAGAAATCAAGCAGGGTAATATAATGGGGCTTGGCGATAAAACAATTCATTGTGTAGGTGATAATGTAAAGACTACTGTAATTGAATTAATTCAAAGTCTTGTAGATGATGAATCTGAACTAATAAGTCTTTATTTTGGTGAAGAAGTAACCCAAGAGGAAGCCAATGAGGTCAATGATCAGTTGATGGAATTATATCCTGATATGGATGTAGAGCTTCACTACGGAGGACAGCCGATTTATTACTATTTTGTATCAGTAGAATAATAAATATATGGTTTTTTTGTAAAAATATGCGGGGCAATAAATATTGCCCCGCATATTTTGCGCTTGTATGTTTATTCTAAGTTCAACTTTTTGCTAAGGATATAATTAGTTCCTATATAGTACAGTGCAGTAAGTATTGATGAAAAAACAATGGTGAAGAGGAAGACAACCTCTGGAACTGTTTCCATTTGTTCAAAAGAGGAATTAGAAAGCCGAACTATTATTACAAGTAAAACAGTTGTAACTATCTGTATAATCGTGTTAATCGCGATATAGGAAGCAAAGGAACCTAAAACCCTATGACCACTAAAGAGATGCCCAATAGCAATTGATACATAGATTAGGAGAATTTGCTGTACGAGGCTTATAAAAGTCATTACTACAAATTCAATTATTACAAGTAAACGGGAGCCTTCAAAACTCATCATAAAGAGGTCAAAATAAAAAGGAATCGCTTCTCGTAAAGCAGCAAAATTTTCAGGGCTAATCAATAAAATGAATAATGATGCCAGGACTACAAGCACACTGACTATGTTCCACATTACAGATACAATAAGCTTGGAGTTTATTAGATGGGATGACTTTACGGGTAAGGTAAACATTAGATAACCCTCATCCGACATCAGATTCTTATAAAAGCGAAGTATCATTACTATAAAGGTGACAGATAGTGAAGCAATGATTGATGACACAAATGCAATCATTACAAATGAGCCAATGATTTTTAAGGGCGTACTTTGAAGAACTTCAATATTTAAAAATGCTCTATTTACTAAAGAAAGCAGTAACATAATAATATATAAAGGTAAAAGAATTTTTCCGGTTGCTTTTATCTCATGTTTCATTAATTTCCCTAACATTTGAATACCTCCCTAAATAATGAATCTATGGATTTACCTTCTTTTTCTCTAATTTCATCGACTGCTGCATGAAGATGTAGGTTGCCATCCTTTATAAGGATGACCTCATCTAACACATTTTCGATATCTGCAATTAAGTGAGTAGAAATTATTACTGTAGCATTTTCATTATAGTTGGTAATTATTGTATTAAGAATATAGTCCCTAGCAGCAGGATCAACGCCACCAATAGGCTCATCTAAGCAATATAAATCAGCTTTGCGGCTCATTACTAGTATTAGCTGTACTTTTTCCTTGGTACCCTTTGAAAGAGTCTTCATGGGCTTATTAGGATCCAAATTCAGCCGATGTAACATATCATATGCATTTTTCTCGTCAAAATCCTCATAGAAATCCCTGAAAAACCTAATTGTCTCAGATACCTTCATCCAGTCAGGTAGATAAGTCTTTTCAGGGAGATAGGATACTATCCTCTTAGTTTCTACACCTGGCTCCATACCTGCTATACGGATATTTCCCGAGCTTGGAACTAACAAACCATTAATAAGTTTGATTAAGGTTGTTTTTCCGCTCCCGTTTGGACCTAAAAGACCAACTATCCTTCCACGTTCAAGGGTGAGATTAATATCTGAAAGAGCAATAGTTGGACCAAATTTTTTGGTAATAGCTTGACATTCTAAAATAACACTCATATTTAACTCCTATCTGCGTATACGCTATTTATTATTTTTTAAAATCTTATCAATATATGAAATTATCTCATCAGATTCTAATCCCGTAAGCTTCATCTTGTCTAAAAATTCAAGTACAATTTGTGAAATGTATTGATTCTTTAATTTCTTAATCAGCTCTTCGTCGGAGGTGATAAATCTTCCGGCAGTCCGATTGGTATAGACTAATCCATCCCGTTCTAGCTCTGTCATTGCTCTTTGCATTGTGTTTGGATTTACCATGGCCTCGCTAGCTAAATCTCTTACAGAAGGAAGCTTGTCACCGGCTCTATAGTTTCCGGATATTATTCCGGCTTGGATTTGCTCCACCAGCTGTAAGTAAACCGGCTTATCCGTGTTTAGTTCCCATTGCATTTTATACTCCTTTCATGCGGTTTATAGTTGTTTAGCTGTACTAGTGTACTAATCACTTAATACAATGATACAACAGTAGCTTTAATATGTCAATACTTTTATACTTTTCCAATTTGATGAAGTGGTATATAATAGAAATGCATATAAACAGTAGGCATTTAGGTAATTAATCTGCCACATAAAATATAATGGAGTGAACAACTTGGATTATAATGATAGCATTGTTAATATAAAGGGAATTGGTGAAAAGACTCAGAAGGCATTTCAAAAAATGGGTATTGAAACAATACAAGATCTTTTGGAACATTACCCAAGAGAATATGAGGAGTTTGGCAGGCCAGTACCTATTTCACAAATTAGGGAAGGCGATGTTGCAACCATAGAGGCATCATTAGAGAAAAGCCCAGGAATAAAGCGTGTGCGACACCTACAAATATTAAATGCCCAGGTACAGGATTCTTCAGGAGGAATTATGTTAACATGGTTTAATATGCAATTTCTTATGAAAAAGCTTAGGGCAGGAAGCAGATATTTGTTCCGTGGAAAAGTAATAATAAAGAATGGCCGCCTTGTTATGGAACAGCCTAAGATTTATTTTAATAAAGAGGAATATTATAGATTATTAAAGGTACTTCAGCCTATTTATCCATTAACAGAGGGTATTACTAATAATTTAATAGTAAAGTCAATGCATCAGGTTCAAAACAATCTGGAATTTGCAAAGGATTATATTCCGGTAAAGGTTAGACGGGAATATTCTCTTATGGATAGGACCAAGGCATTAAAGGAAATCCATTTTCCTAAGGATAGGGATAATATGAATAAGGCAAGAGCGCGTCTGGCATTTGATGAGTTCTTCCTCTACTCCCTTGCTCTTAGAAGGATGAGAGACAGTAAAGTTTTAAATTATACAAATTATACTATGAAGCTTGCAAATGAGTGTGATAAGCTTATAGATAATTTGCCCTATAGCCTAACGAAGGCTCAGTATCTTGTGTGGGAAGAAATCAAGAAGGATATGACCTCTGAGCTGGTAATGAATCGACTAATACAGGGAGATGTTGGCTCCGGTAAGACAATACTTGCTATATTGGCTCTGCTCTGCACGGTAAAGAATGGATATCAGGGAAGTATAATGGTTCCTACAGAAGTGCTGGCCAAGCAGCACTATAGATCCTTTTGTGAGCTCCTCTCTGAATTTGATGTATCAGTATGTCTACTGGTAGGCTCTATGACTGCAAAAGAAAAAAGAGAAGCCTACGAAATGATTAAAGAACATAGGGTAGATATAATTGTGGGAACCCATGCCTTGATACAGGAAAAGGTAGAATATAATAACCTGGCCTTGATAATAACCGATGAACAGCATCGCTTTGGAGTAAAGCAAAGAGAAGAGCTAATGACTAAGGGTAATAGTCCCCATGTTCTAGTTATGAGTGCAACACCTATACCAAGGACCCTGGCTATTATATTATATGGTGACCTTGATATATCAATATTGGATGAGCTTCCTGCTAGAAGGCTTCCTATAAAGAATTGTGTTGTGAATACTAGTTATAGGCCAACTGCTTACAGATTTGTTGAAGATCAAGTAGCTTTAGGAAGACAAGCCTATGTGATATGTCCCATGGTCGAAGAAAGTGAGCTGATAGAGGCTGAGAACGTAATAGATTATACTCAGCAGCTTAAGGAAGCCTTGCCCTCCCATATCCAAGTAGAATATCTTCATGGTAAGCTGAAGCCTAAAGAAAAAAATGAAATTATGGAGAGATTTTCCGATGGGGGTATTCAGGTTCTTGTATCTACCACTGTTGTAGAGGTAGGTGTAAATGTGCCTAATGCAACCGTAATGATGGTTGAAAATGCTGAAAGATTTGGGCTTGCTCAGCTTCATCAGCTAAGAGGAAGAGTAGGGCGCGGTGAGCATCAGTCTTATTGCATATTTGTATGTGGAACAAATAGTAGTCAAGCAAAAGAAAGGCTAAGTATACTTAATAAATCTAACGATGGCTTTTACATTGCTGAGGAAGACCTTAAGCTTAGGGGACCTGGTGATTTATTTGGTATTAAACAAAGCGGTGACTTGGATTTCAAGATAGGTAATATCTATACCGATGCAGGGATACTAAAGCTAGCAGCTAAGGCGGCAAATGACTTAAGTGATAATGAAAAAGATAAGATTTTTAAAGAAAATCCATATCTTGAGGAAAAGATTATTAATCAAAGAAGTGGAACATTATAGTAATGATAGTAAATAATATGATATAATAAAATATGAAAGAGGTTGCTAAAATGAAATTTAAGTATGTAATAGTGGGTGCCGGATTGGCAGGACTTACCGTAGCAGAAAGAATTGCAAATGTATTAGATGAAAAGGTGTTAGTAATTGAAAAGCGGGGTCATATTGGGGGAAATATATTTGATTCATATAATAAAGATGGAATTTTAATTCATAATTATGGTCCCCATATCTTTCATACCAATGATAGGGAGGTATATCAGTATTTATCCAATTTCACTAAATGGAATGATTTTTGGCATAGAGTTCTTACCTATGTGGATGGAAATCTTATTCCTATGCCAATTACTGTAGAGACCATTAATAAGCTATATAATCTGGATTATAACTGCTTTCAGGTTGAGGACTTCCTAAAGAAACAGGCCCTTGATATTAATGAGGTTAAAACCAGTAAGGATGTAGCCTTAAGTAAGGTAGGGCAAGATATATATGAGAAGATATTTGAAACCTATACTAAAAAGCAGTGGGGCGTGGATCCGGGAGAGCTCGATACTTCAGTAATATCCAGAATACCTATTCGTTTAAATCGCGATACCAGATATTTCGCAGATAAGTATCAGGGAATGCCCAGCTATGGATATACCCATATGTGCGAAAATATGGTTGCAAATAAGAACATTAAGATAATGTTAAATACAGACTATAATGAAATAAATGATCAAGTGGACTGTGATACTTTAATTTATACAGGAGCCACAGATGAATTCTATAATTATAAACATGGTAAGCTATCTTATCGGAGTATACAATTTCAGTTTGAAACTTTGGATAAAGAGGAATTCCAAGAGGCTCCCGTGGTGAATTACCCCAATGATTATGACTATACAAGAATCACAGAATTTAAGAAGCTTACCTGGCAGGACCATAGAAAGACTACTATCTGTAAGGAATTTCCGTGTTCCGAAGGTGAGCCCTATTATCCATTTCCAACAAAGGAATGCAAGGGGCAATTTGCCAAGTATGAGGAGGATATGAAGAAGGAAAAGGATATTATTTTTTTAGGTAGATTAGCTGAATATCGGTATTACAACATGGATGCAGTAGTAAGAAGGGCTCTGGAAGTATTTACTGATCTGCGGCAAAGCTGACCTTGAATAGTATTGCCTGGGAATATCTGTGTAGTTAATAAGAAGGAGGATTTGTAATGGATAAATTATATATTGTGATTCCTGCTTATAACGAAGAAGAGAATATCCAGGCAGTTATTAAACAATGGTATCCAATAGTTGATAGGATTGGAAATGGTAGCAGATTAGTTGTTATTGATGATGGAAGTAAGGATTCTACTTATGATATCATAAGGAATATGGGTAAAGGACTTGAAGCACTTGAACCTATTAGCAAGTCCAATGGTGGACATGGTTCAACAGTTTTATATGGCTATAAATATGCCCTTGAAAAAGGTGCGGACTATATATTTCAAACAGATTCTGATGGGCAGACTCTTCCAGATGAATTTTGGGCTTTTTGGGAGAAAAGAAAAAGCTTTGATATGGTCATTGGTCAGAGAAAGGGAAGACAAGATGGTTTATCAAGAGTCTTTGTAACAAAGATTTTGAAATATGTGATCTGGCTTTGTTTTCGAGTCAAGGTTAAGGATGCTAATACACCCTACAGATTAATGAAAGCTGCAGTACTAAAAAATTATCTTAATCTAATTCCTAAGGGATATAATCTTTCTAATGTATTAATCTCTGTTATTTATGCCAAAAAGCAGCTTAAGGTACAATATATACCTATAACCTTTAGACCTAGGCAGGGAGGAGTTAACTCCATTAATATTAAAAGTATTTTTAGTATTGGTAAGCAGGCAATTAGTGATTTTAGAAGGATTAACAAGCTTATAAGGAAAGCTGGTATAGGTAGATAGCTAGGGGGAAATGTAGTGAGTATGACAGGGATATTATTACTAGGGGGAGATTTACTACCGTTTATGCAATGGTGGTTTGTAATTCTCTGTCTTGGATTAATCTTTTTGCCACTTTCCAGTTTGATATTTTCTGGACTAGCTGATAGAGGATATCTGTTTTCTAAAGTTTTAGGAATTGCAATAACAGGATTCTTAATGTGGATGCTTTCTGCCATAAAACTTCTAAGGTTTTCTACCTTCTCATCCATAATAACAGTGATAATAGGGTTGTTAATAAATTTGTCTATAATCTTGTATTGCACCAATAAGGCACAGCCCTTTAAAAATTTGTTTGATAAGGAAAGACTGAAAGTCTTTTTTGTAGAGGAGCTATTATTTTTATTTGTGTTCCTTGTTTTCACATATATTAGAGGATTTAAGCCAGAGGCATATGGAACTGAGAAATTTATGGATTATGGTTTTATGACTTCTATGATGCGCAGTGATTATATGCCTCCACAGGATTTCTGGTATAGTGGGACAAAGCTGAATTACTATTATGTGGGACAATTTATAGCAACCTATCTAACAAAAATTTCGTTTGTAAAGGTATCAGAGGGATATAATCTAATGCTTATGATGATAGGAGCCTTTGCCTTTGTGCTTCCTTCTTCCCTTGGTTATAATTTGATTTACAGATACAGTCGTCAGTATAATAAAAAGCCATTTGTATCAGCAACACTGGGTGGTTTATTGGCTGGAACAGGTGTATGTATTGCTGGAACCATGCATTATCCCATATATAAATGGTTTGTTCCTTCTATAAAAAATGCATTTAGTAAGGTGAAGACAACCTATACATATTGGTTTCCAAATGCAACTAGATATATTGGTTATAACCCAGATACCTCTGATAAGACAATTCATGAGTTTCCCTCCTATTCCTTTATATTAGGGGATCTCCATGCCCATGTTATTAACATTATGTTTGTTCTAACAGTACTTGCCATACTAATGTCATGGCTTTTTCGTCAGACTGATCAACGTAAGGTTACTAAAGTGCTTCGTCAGGAGCTCTTTAATCCTTCGATAATTATGCTGGGCTTTTTTATAGGATTGTTTCACACGACAAATTACTGGGACTTTCCCATATATTATGTAGTATCTGGAGCAATAATACTGTTTTCTAATATGATTGAATATAGCTTTAAGTGGAAGGCTTATTGGTTAACAGGCCTTCAGGGAATACTAATATTTACCCTTGGTAAGCTTTTTGCATTACCATTTACAATGCAATTTAATCAAATATCAGCATCAGCCAAGTTGGTAGAAGATCATACTCCCTTTTATCAGCTAATGGTTTTGTGGGGACTTCCAATAATAACAATTATAGTATTTTTGATAGCATTGATTGTTGATTTTCTTAAAAACAAACATAAAACAGCTCTTATAGATACAGATTTATTTATTATCACTATTGGCTTATGTGCTATAGGATTGGTTCTTCTTCCTGAAATAGTTTATGTGAAGGATATTTATTCAGGAGATTATAAAAGATCTAATACTATGTTTAAGCTGACTTATCAGGCATATATAATGTTTGGTATATGCTTTGGTTATATTTTTATACGATTATTAAAATACGGTAGAGCTATAGGCTTTAGAGTTGCAGCAGGAGTGGCTTTCTTAGCATTTTGTCTAACCCTGCATTATCCTGTAGATGCAGTAAAGGCATGGTATGGCAATATATTTGATCAGAAGGGCTATAAGGGAATAGATTGTACTGAATTTATTAAAGAGGTTTTGGATTTTAAGGATGATTATCTTGCATTAAAATGGCTGAATGAAAATATATCGGGTACTCCGGTAGTTTTGGAGGCTAATGGACTTAGCTATAGCAATTATCAAAGAGTATCAGTGATAACAGGACTTCCTACTGTCTTTGGGTGGTATACCCATGAACAGTTATGGAAATCAGTGGAAGGTAATGATGATTATGTAGTTAAAGATCTTTATAGACGGGGAGATGATGTAAAAGATATATATACATCTCAAGATACTAGTCGAATCAAGAGATTGATTAATAAATATGATATTGAATATATTTATGTAGGTTTATTGGAAGAAATGAAATATGAAGAGATTAACCATACATTAATAAAGAGCTTGGGAGAGGTGGTATTTGAAAACCCCGATATAGATGAAAGTTCATATAAAACTTATATTGTTAAGGTTAAATAGTGCCATAAGATACTGTAAAAGGATTTTATATTGACATTTATTAGCTAAAAGATTATTATAGTAATGAACTATTGGGGGATTGGAGTATTACATATGATAAGAGTGTTGGAGAGAATAAGGGCGCAGGAGCTGCCGACCTTATTCAGATGGTTTATTATTTACAGCTTGATGGGTTGGATATTTGAGACTACTTTTTGTTATATAACAAGTGGAAATTTAACAAAAAGAGGTTTTTTATATGGGCCCCTAATTCCTATTTATGGGTGCTGTGTATTGATTATGATATTGGTTTGTTATAACAAAGAAGATAGTATTATAAGCTTGTTTGTTAGATGTGCTATTGTTGCTACAACTGTTGAATATATGACGTCCTTTTGGATGGAGAGGATTTTTGACAGGAGATGGTGGAATTATTCGAATATACCCATGAATATTCATGGAAGAATATGCTTAGGAGCATCTGTGCTGTTTGGTATATTAGGAGCCTTACTTATTCGGTATGTCCATCCAAGGGTTATGTTAATGTCGGAGCATATATCTGATAGAGCATTAAGCTTTTTTGATAGAGCTATATTGGTGATTTTTTTATATGATATTTTGTTATCTGTCCGTGTTACTATAATATAAAAGGCAGCTGCCTATATGACATCTGCTTTTTTTCTATAGAAAGGAGAATACTAAATGAATAAATACTCAGAAATTACTCCGGAAATTTATAATTTGGCTGAAAAGATAAGGAATAATTGTGTCATCAATCCGGAATTGTATCAAAAATATGACGTAAAAAGAGGATTGCGTGATATTAGTGGTAAGGGTGTGCTTACAGGACTTACAGAAATATGTGAAGTTCATTCCTATACCATTGTGGATAATGAATATGTACCCTGTGAGGGAAAGCTTTTTTATCGAGGTCTTGATGTAGAGGAAATTATTGATGGATTTATTAAGGATGATCGTTTTGGATTTGAGGAGGTAACATACCTTTTATTATTTGGGGATTTACCAAAGGAGGACCAGCTTAATGGATTTATTAAACAGTTAGAATTTTATCGTGAGCTGCCTCCTAGTTTTGTAAGAGATATTATTATGAAGGCTCCAAGCAATGATATGATGAATACCTTGGCTCGTAGTGTACTTACTCTATATTCCTATGATGAGCAGGCTGATAATATAGCCATAGAGAACGTACTTCGTCAGGGACTCCAATTAATAGCACTTTTTCCTTTGCTATCTGTATATGGCTACAAGGCATATCGTCATTATCATTTTGGTAAAAGCTTAGTAATTCATCCACCAAAGAAGGGTTTGTCTACTGCTGAGAATCTATTATATATGCTACGCTCCAATAAGAAATATACCAAGCTTGAGGCAAGGATACTTGATATAGCATTAGTACTTCATGCAGAGCATGGAGGTGGTAACAATTCTACCTTCACCACCCATGTGGTTACATCCTCAGGTACGGACACCTACTCTGCCACAGCGGCATCATTGGGTTCATTAAAGGGACCAAGACATGGTGGAGCAAACATTAAGGTTATGCAGATGTTTGATGATATGAAGAACAAGGTTAAGGATTGGTCTAGTGATGAAGAGGTTGGTGAATATCTTTCTGATTTGCTGAATAAGAAGGCATTTGATAAATCAGGTTTGATTTATGGAATGGGACACGCAGTATATTCAATATCAGATCCTAGAGCTAATGTATTTAAGCAATATGTTAAAAGCCTATCTGAAGAAAAGGGTATGCAAGATGAGTTTGCCCTATATGAGACAGTTGAAAGACTGGCACCAGAGATAATTGCTAGAGAAAGAAAGATTTATAAGGGTGTAAGTGCCAATGTAGACTTCTACAGTGGCTTTGTATATCATATGTTGGGACTTCCTGTGGAACTATATACTCCTATATTTGCAGTTGCAAGAATATCTGGATGGATAGCTCATCGTCTTGAAGAACTAAATAATGGAGGAAAGATAATTCGTCCTGCATATAAGAGTGTTGCAAAACACAGGTCTTATGTAAAAATGGAGGATCGGACAGAAGACATAGTATAATAATTTCAAAAAAGCTATTTTTCGTCATTTAACCAAAAAATTCAAGTGTATTTTTGTTTTGTCTGCATATACTAAAATCGTAACATCAAAGTAAACAACAACACAGATTGTCCTTGCAATATATAGGATAAGAAAATGGAGGAGTTTATATGGCAAGAAACAGAGTGGAAATACCTGAAGCACAGGAAGCATTGGAACGATTTAAATTTGAAGTAGCTAATGAATTAGGTGTTCCTTTAAAGAAGGGCTATAATGGTGACTTGACATCTTATCAGAATGGTTCAGTCGGAGGACACATGGTTAAGAAAATGATACAGGATGCTGAAAAAAGAATGGCTGGAAAGTAGAAAAGTAATCTATAAATATATTTATAATAATTAAAATGAAATAAAAATGATGGATAAGGCGACTAGTAATAGATTCTGCTTTATCCATTATTTTCTTATAGGCACAAGTTAGTATTGAAAACTAGCTTAGGATGGGATAAACTAATCTTAAAATAAGTTGACAAATATACATAATATTATAAAATAACTATTATAGTCATTGTTCCTATCTGAAATGGAGATAAATTATGAGGGTTATAGCAGGAAAAGCTAGAAGACTTAAGCTGAAGACACCTGAAGGCTATGATACTAGACCAACTACAGACAAAGTTAAAGAAACTTTGTTTAATTTATTAAATCCATTTTTGGCTGATGCTGATTTTCTAGATCTCTTTTCAGGTAGTGGGGCAATAGGCATAGAGGCTTTATCAAGAGGCGCAAAGTACGCTGCATTTGTTGAAAATGATAGGGCAGCTCTGGATTGTATTAAATCTAATCTGCAGTATACTAAATTGTATTCTCAAGCTGATGTTTATTCAATGGGAGCTTTAGAGGCAATTAATGCTATGGAGATTAAGGGTAAGGTATTTGATATTATATTTATGGATCCACCATATAACAGTAACCTGGAACATGATATATTGCTTACTTTACAGAGTTCAAACATTATTTATTGTGATACAATTATTATAATTGAGGCTTCAAGACAAACTGATTTTGATTATCTGAAAGATATGAAATTTAGGTTATTTAAGAAGAAGGAATATAAGTCAAATCAACATGTTTTTCTTGAAGTAATATAAACGTATATTTGTAGGAATGGGGAAATGATATGAAGATAGGAATTTATCCAGGCACCTTTGACCCGATTACACTAGGACATCTGGATATTATTATACGGGCATCAAAGCTAGTAGATCAATTGGTAATTGGAGTACTTACGAACTTGTCTAAAAATACAATTTTCACGGTTGATGAGCGAGTTCAATTTCTAGAACAGGTTCTTAAGGAGAACAGCCTGGACACAAAGATAAAGGTAGAGGCATTTAATGGATTATTAGTAGATTTTGCAAAGCAAAAAAAGGCGGCTTTTATAGTTAGAGGTCTTCGAGCTATTACAGACTTTGATTATGAACTACAATTAGCACAGACAAATCACAAAATGGCTTCTGAAATTGATACTATATTTTTTACTACAAGATTGGAATATTCATATTTGAGTTCAAGTACCGTAAGAGAAATTGCAAGCTTTGGTGGAGATATCAAACAGTTTGTGCCAGAAGGTATTGTACAGTCTGTATATGATAAATATAACAGGATAAGGAGTGTTTGAACATGGGAGTAAGCAGGATAGAACAGTTGATTGAGGATATATATGAATTTGTAGAAAGCTGTAGGATGCAGCCGCTTTCAAGCACTAAGGTTATTGTACCCAAGGACGAATTATATGACCTTTTAGATGAGCTAAGGCTTAAGACACCTGATGAAATTGTTCGTTACCAAAAGATTATTGCTAATAGGGATGCTATTATTGCAGATGCAGAGGGCAAAGCCGAGCAGATTTTGGCAGCTACTAGGGAAAAGGCAAAGGAATTACTTAATGAACATGAGATAATGCAGCAAGCTTATTATGAGGCTAATGAAATGATTACGCAGGCCTCCCAGGAGGTAGAAAGACTTCGTCGGGAAGCTCAGGAGGATGCAGATCAGATAAGAACAGGTGTATTGGTTTATTCTAATGATATTTTAAATGAATTAGAGAGCGTTGTAGCAAGTGCTTATGAGTCATCTGTTTCAAAATATGATGGATTTATAAATGCTCTGGGTAATAATCTTGAAGTTATCAGACAAAACAAACAGGAGATAGTGGAGCAATTATATCCAAGCAACAACATTTCTGAGGATTATTCAATGGAGAATAATCCGGATGATTTTAATTTTGATGAAAATACTTTCCTTAATGATATTGATTAAACCTTGAAGCATAGCAAATAGGCCATTAATAGTAATGCTGTTATAAGGGTACTTAAAAGTTTAACTTTAATATATGTTTTAATAGATAGTCTTGATTCTTCTAGTACACTTTTGGTTTGTGCTAGACCTGATAAGCCACCAAAGGAAGTAAGGAGAGAAATTAAGACTATTTTTATTCTGCTATCCATTGGAATATTACATATGTAATTAATACCAGTAGTAATCTCTAGAATTCCCATGACGATAGCTTTTAACAAGTTAAAATTAGTTCCAACTTCATTAATTATTTGTGCCAGTATAGAAAAAAGTATAATATATCCTCCTATTTTTGTAATTATTTCAAAACCATTCATAATTGATTTATCCACTAGATCAAATGAAGGCTTGATGTAGATATATTCACTTTGAAGTCTAAGAGCTGGCTCATTTAATTTATTTTGCTTTTTATGTATTTTATTTCTTTTGTTTAGATATGTACGATAAAGAAGAGCACTTAAAACGGACGAGCTATAAATAAGGACAAATAAGGATATACCCAAGCCAGGCATCTTTAACTGATTAATTGCTATATAGTTGATAATAAATATTGAACTGGCATTGTTGCACATACTAAGTAAGAAGTTACCCTCCATGTGGTCTATTTTACCTGCTACAACTAAATCAGCAGAAGCTTTGGCACCCATTGGAAGGCCAGATAAAAAACCAATTAATATGGGATAAGAGCCATCTGGACTTACCTTGAATAGTCTGCCAATTACGGGATATAGGAGGCGGCTGATTTTTCCGGCTATATTAAGACTAATCATCAAATTTGATATAATAATAAAGGGTAGAAGGGTTGGCAATATATTTACAAACCATAGCATTAATCCTGAACTGGCACCCTTGTAGGATGCAGAAGGAAATAAGAACATTAGTATAAAAAAGGATAATATAAAGCATTTCATAAGTTTGTCTTTATATTTATTTATAGGTTGCATAAAGCCTCCAGTTGACTTAGGATGTTTAGTATAATCTATTGATAAGGAAATTATATTATTCAATGAATTAACAGTAAATAACGACACGGAAGGAGATTTATTATGACAGAAGGCAATTCTTTACCAAAACGAAATGAAATTAAAAAACAATTTACCTGGGCAATTGAAGATCTTTATGCCACAGATGAATTGTGGGAAAGGGAATTTAATCAGCTTAAGGAAATGCTGCCAAGAGTAGGGGAGTATAGAGGTAGATTGGGTGAAGCGGCTACATCCTTATATGAATTTTTAAAGTTATCAGATGAGATTGGTATGTTAATAGAACGGGTATATGTATATGCTAACCAAAAATATCATGAGGATACAGGGAACTCTATGTATCAAGAACTATCTGATAGGGCAGGGGCCTTAATTGTACAGATAGATTCGGCTTTATCCTTTGCAACTCCTGAAGTATTATCAATACCTGAAGAGACCCTAGAAAAATTTATCTTGGAGAATGAAGAATTAAGGGTTTATGATTTTTATATAAATAACATACTTCGTCGTAAGCCTCATATACTTTCTGCTGAGATGGAAGAGCTGTTAGCTGATGCTGGTGAAATGGCATCTTCTCCTGATAATATCTTTTCAAAATTTAATAATGCAGATTTGAAGTTTCCAGAAATAATAGATGAGAATGGAGATAAGGTTCGAATTACCCACGGAAGGTTTGTACAACTTTTAGAAAGCGATGACCGTAGAGTAAGGGAAGACGCATTTAAAGGAGTCTATGAAGTCTTTGGAAGCTTTAAGAATACCCTTGCAGCAACCTTTAGTTCCAATCTTAAACAGGAATTGTTTTTTACAAAGGCAAGAAAATATGGCTCTAACCTTGAGAAAGCATTGAATAGCACTAATGTACCTGTAGAGGTATATACTAATTTAATCAATGCTGTTCACGATAATATGGGTCTTATGCATCGTTATGTTTCTCTTAGAAAGAAGCTTTTAGGCCTTGATGAGCTCCATATGTATGATATATATGCGCCTCTTATTCAGGATGTTAAGATGGATATATCATTTGAGGAAGCAAAGAAAATAGTGGCAGAGGGACTTAACCCCTTAGGGGAGGAATATCAAGATATACTTAAGGAAGGATTCACTAATCGCTGGATTGATGTATATGAGAATGAGAACAAACGAAGTGGGGCTTATTCCTGGGGTGCCTATGGAACACATCCATATGTACTATTAAATTATAATGGTACCCTGGACAATGTATTTACCCTGGCTCATGAGATGGGTCATGCCATACACAGCTATTATTCTGATAAGGAACAGCCCTTTGTATATGCAGGCTATAAGATATTTGTAGCAGAGGTTGCATCTACTTGCAATGAAGCACTATTAATTGATCATATGATTAAAAACACTGAGGATAAGCTACAAAAAGCATTCCTTATAAATCATTTCCTTGATAAATTCAAGGGAACACTTTTTAGACAGACAATGTTTGCGGAATTTGAGATGATAACTCATAATATGATTGGTGAGGGTCAGAGCTTAACTGCAGAGAATTTGTGCAAGATATATCATGACTTAAATGTTAAATATTATGGTGAGGATATAGTTATTGATTCTCAAATAGATATGGAGTGGGCTAGAATTCCTCATTTTTATAATGCTTTTTATGTATATCAGTATGCAACGGGTTATTCTGCAGCAATAGCATTGTCAAGACGTATATTGCAGGAGGGTAAACCTGCAGTAGACGATTATATTCGGTTCTTAAGTAGTGGAGGCTCCAATTACCCTATAGAGCTACTTAAAGGAGCAGGAGTTGACATGAGCACCAAGGAGCCGGTAAATCAGGCTCTTAAGATGTTCGGGGAATTGCTGGATCAGATGGAAGAATTAATGCTATAGGAGGCATATTCCATGCTTATATTCGTTTGGAATTAAGGTCTTGTATTTATCGTAGATGGCCTGATTGTAGAGATGGGTAGCAAATATATCCTTGTTTAACATCTTCATTCCTAAAGAATTAAGCTGTTTATCTGCTATAGATACCTTGGTAATGACAGGAAGCTTTCCGTATTCGTTTATTATACGAATAAGATGGGAGGCTTCCTTTTTTATGCCTAAAAGTCGAGCATAATATATAATATCATCAGAAATAAATTCCTCAAGGATATCTTTATTAATATTTAAGAGGACATGAAGAAGTGCCCTGTTAACTCTTGTCAGGGTAATATTCTTAGTTTTTATCTTCTGTGATAATTCAGAGATACTATAATTTGATATATCAATATTCTTAATACGAGCTGCTATATCAGATGAAAGATCCAAATACTTGGAAAGCTTATTAGGGCTTTCAGATAGGAGCTTATATTTGATTATGCTGGCAAAATCTTCAATAGTTACTGGAAATGTGGTATAATGATTGTCTGAAAAATAATCATAAACACTTTTGGGGACACTTTTTCTAATAGCATTAAGTCCTGCTGGATTGATGTCATCTTGTAAGAAGTTCCGAATAGCAGTAGCAGAGCTGATTTCATTATTTATTGTTTCATCATGATAATGAGCCTGCTGCCTTGTAAGTGTAATTGGTATAATAGAGGAATTAAGCTGTAGCAACGCTTTGATATATTCTATACCCAGTATGTTATTAGGTTCAGAGATAATGTCAAGCATCTTACTAGTCTCTGTATTTTGCTCTGTATCAAGAATCTGCTTGGCGGCTTTTGCCCTAGCAGCAGGATATGTTAAGCCCTCACGTATAAAGGAATATAGGCAGGCTTGAAAGCCTTTGGTGGGGTTAGAGAAAAGCTGAGCAGCTTCTTTTAAGATAGAAATATCACCGCACTCGCTTCCAAAGCATAGATAATTCACAATACCCAAGCTGTTTAGAAGCCTTACGGCACCAAGGGCAAAATACTGGGCACTGCCTGTGGCATAATAAACTGGTAGCTCGAATACTAAATCAACTCCGTTATTTAAAGCCATTATAGTACGGTCGTATTTACTAGCAATGGCAGGTGCACCTCGCTGGACAAAATCTCCACTCATAACAGCAATAACATAGTCTGCACCAGTTATTTTTTTAGCTTCATCTATATGATATCTATGACCGTTATGAAACGGATTATACTCAGTTATAATGCCAAGGACTTTCATGATAAGCATCCTTTCAATTTGATTTTATCTAGCTATATTATGAAATTTTACTATAGGTTACTTAAAAAGTACAGTATTCTATCTATAAATACTAATCTTTAAGTGAGCATTACTGTATATATTTGATAATTTATATGCCAAAGGATTTTGTTTCGACAAAAAAGTAAGGTAACGTCGAATTAAGTATGAAAACCACTTGTATACATTACGTATTTGTTTTATAATTAAGTTTGTGAGTTTAATTCAAGTACTTAAATATATAGAATAATAGATGTTAGGAAGGAGAAACATCATGGGTTTTATTGATGACATTAAATCAAGAGCAAAAAAGAGCAAGAGAACCATCGTATTACCTGAGACCGGGGATAGAAGAACTCTGGAGGCAGCAAGTACAATTCTTGTAGAAGGAATTGCAGATATTGTATTAGTAGGTAATAAGGATGAGATAAGCAAAGGGGCCCAGGGGTTGGATTTGTCAAAGGCGACAATAATCGATCCGACCAAGGCAGATAAGCTTGATGCGTATATTGACTTATTAGTTGAGCTAAGGAAAAACAAGGGCATGACTCCAGAGAAGGCAAAAGAATTATTAACCCAGCAGCCTCTTTATTTTGGAGTTACTATGGTTAAAGCAGGAGATGCAGACGGTATGGTGGCAGGAGCAGTTTACTCTACAGCTGATGTACTTCGTTCTGCTTTACAGATAATAAAGACAGCTCCTGGTACCAAGTTAGTTTCTGCATTTTTCTTAATGGTAGTACCGAATTGCGAATATGGGGCAAATGGTACTTTTATTTTTGCTGACAGTGGATTGAATCAGAACCCTACAGCTGAGGAATTGGCTGAAATTGCAGCAAGCAGTGCTAAGAGCTTTGAGCAATTAGTAGAGATTGAACCAGTTGTAGCCATGCTTTCCCATTCAACCAAGGGCAGTGCATCACATCCGGATGTAGATAAGGTTGTAGAAGCAACAAGGATAGCAAAAGAAGCTTATCCCGAGATTAAGTTAGATGGAGAACTTCAACTAGATGCAGCAATTGTACCCTCTGTTGGAGCTTCAAAGGCTCCTGGCAGTGACGTAGCAGGTAAGGGAAATGTACTAGTATTCCCAGATTTAGATTCAGGGAATATCGGCTATAAAATCGTACAGAGACTGGCAAATGCTGAAGCATATGGACCAATTACCCAAGGTCTTGCAAGACCGGTAAATGACTTATCTAGAGGCTGCTCTGCTGATGATATTGTTGGAGTTGTTGCCATTACTGCTGTACAGTCAACAGCAAACAGATAAATTAATTGGAGGTTAAATAAATGAAAGTATTAGTTATAAACTGTGGAAGTTCATCCTTAAAATATCAGCTAATAGATTCAGATAATAAGCAGGCATTGGCAGTTGGAATCTGTGAAAGAATAGGCTTGGAAATTGGAGATTTAAAGCATACTTCTATTGGAAAAGATAAAATCGAAATTAAGGCAAGAATGGAAAACCATGAAGTTGCTGTATCAATGGTGCTTAATGCCCTAACTGATAAGGAGCATGGAGTAATAGATGATTTGTCTGAAATCCAAGCAGTAGGTCACAGGGTAGTTCATGGTGGAGAGAAGTTTGCAACATCTACCATAATTACTGATGAGGTTATAGATGCAATTGAAGAATGTAATGATTTGGCACCTCTTCATAATCCAGCTAACCTAATTGGTATCCGTGCTTGCCAGAGTCTTATGAAGGGTGTTCCGATGGTAGCAGTATTTGATACCGCCTTCCATCAAACCATACCAGATAAGGCTTATCTATATGCTCTTCCATTTGAATACTATGATAAATATAAGATTAGAAAATATGGCTTCCATGGAACCAGTCATAGATTTGTATCTCAGCATATGTCAGACTTTTGTGGCTTAGATATTAACAACTCAAAGATTATTGTATGTCATCTAGGCAATGGAGCAAGCATATCAGCCGTACAAAATGGTAAATCAATTGATACTAGTATGGGCTTTACACCTCTATCAGGGTTGGTAATGGGAACTAGAAGCGGTGATATCGATCCTTCAATAATTGAATTTATTGCTAAGAAGGAAAATAAAAACATAGAAGAAATCATGAACCTCTTAAATAAGGAATCTGGTATACAGGGTATGTCTGAGGTTTCCAGTGACTTTAGGGATATTAACAAGGCTATGGAAGAAGGAAATGAAAAGGCAAGAATAGCATTTGATGTCTTTGTATACAGAGTTGTAAAATATATAGGTGGATTTATAGCAGCTATGAATGGTGTTGATGCAATAACATTTACGGCAGGAGTAGGTGAAAATGACCCCAAGGTACGATTTGATGTCTGCCAGTATCTTACCTTTTTAGGCATTAATATTGATGAGGAAGCTAATAAGATTAGAGGTAAAGAGGTTATGATATCAACGCCGGAGTCTAAGGTTAAGGTGGCTGTAATACCTACCAATGAAGAGCTTGCAATAGCTAGAGAGACAGTAGCGCTTATAAAATAGCTTAGAAAGATATTTAGAATAATATTCAGAATATGAAATCATTATGGATTTTCGTTGACAAATAAAAACACAGTAGTTATAATACTGTATAGTGCGTAATCCTATGACACATTGAATAAATGGAGAATGTAAATGCTTATATCTTTATCAGAAATAATGAATACTAAGGATAAAGTGGAGCAAATCCTTGCCCCAATAGAGATGAATGATCTTATCTATGAGGGCGTTTTGTACCAATTGGCAAGGAAGGACCCGGTCAACCTAACGATTAGCAATCTTGGCAACAAGAAGGTTTTAATTACCGGATCAGTAAAGATCTCCATTATTGTTTTCTGCGCTAGATGCTTAAAGGAGCTTCAATATCCAATGGATATTTTCATTAACAAGGAGATTGATTTTACACTCACTCAAGCAGAAAGAGCAAAAAAACTGGACGAAGCAAATTATATTATTGGGTATAATCTGGA
>CAZMYP010000027.1:0-24546 GCA_964570535.1 uncultured Herbinix sp. | reverse complement strand
ATCCTTGCGGAGCATTTGTTATATAATAGGACGAACTTTCCTATTATATAACAAATAAATTCATATAAACCTTATGAATATGGTAGTATATATTTAAGAATATATTTAAGAATATATAAGGGGGATTACGATGAAAAAAAATGATTATATCAAATGGGATGAATATTTTATGGGTATTGCCTTATTATCCACTGAGCGTAGCAAGGATCCCAGCACTAGTGTTGGAGCATGTATTGTAAGCGAGGATAATAAGATACTTTCTGTTGGTTATAACGGGATGCCAATTGGTTGTTCTGATGACAGCTTTCCATGGAGCAGAGAAGGAGAGCCCCTAGATACGAAGTATTTATATGTTTGTCATGCAGAACTTAATGCTATTCTTAATTATACCGGAACTGGCATGAAGGGAGCAAAGATATATACCACTCTATTTCCTTGTAATGAATGTACAAAAGCCATAATTCAAAAAGGTATTATAGAAATAATATTTATGTGTGATAAATATGCCGATACTGATGGAGTAATAGCTGCAAAGCGCATGCTAAATGACAGCGGGGTAGCCTTTAGACAATATAAGCCTATAGGTAAGGATATAACACTTTCACTATAATAGTAGAAGCAAAAAAGATAAACAAACAGGAGGCTGCTTATATATAAGCAGCCTCCTGTTTGTTTTATAATTCTTTCTTATTTACTCTTCTACACTATAGTTAGGAGCTTCCTTAGTAATATGAATATCATGAGGATGACTTTCCCTTAGTGAAGCTGCGGTAATCTTAACAAATTTACTGGATTTTTGAAGTGTTTCTATGTTATTGGCTCCGCAATAGCCCATACCTGCTCTAAGTCCGCCGATTAACTGGAACACTGTATCCTCTACAGTTCCCTTATAAGCTACACGGCCCTCTACTCCTTCTGGCACAAGCTTCTTGGCATCGGTCTGGAAGTAACGATCCTTGCTGCCCTTCTCCATTGCTGCAATAGATCCCATACCACGATAAACCTTATATTTTCTTCCTTGATATAACTCATAAGTTCCGGGGCTTTCATCACAGCCTGCAAAGATGCTTCCCATCATACATAGATTTGCACCTGCTGCAAGTGCTTTTGTTATATCTCCAGAATACTTAATTCCACCATCTGCTATAACAGGTATGCCATACTCCTTGGCAACCTCATAAGAATTCATAATTGCTGTAATCTGTGGCACACCAATACCTGCAACAACTCTGGTTGTACAGATAGAGCCTGGTCCTATTCCTACCTTAATAGCATCTACTCCAGCCTTAATTAAATCTAAAACCGCTTCTCCTGTAGCCACATTTCCTGCAATAATCTGTATATCTGAATAAGCATCCCTTACCATCCTAACAACTTTAAGAACATTAGCAGAATGTCCATGGGCGGTGTCAATAACTATGGCATCAACCTTGGATTTTATCAAGGCATCAACTCGTTCCATAATATTGCTAGTAAGACCTACAGCTGCCGCACAAAGCAGTCTTCCATTCTCATCCTTAGCTGATTGAGGATACTTAATCTGTTTTTCAATATCCTTAATAGTAATTAAACCTTTTAGGTTTCCCTCTTCATCTACAAGTGGAAGCTTTTCCTTTCTTGCAGCACCTAAAATCTGCTTAGCCTCATCTAAGGTAATACCTTCCCTAGCTGTAATAAGCCCTTCAGAAGTCATTGATTCTTTTATTTTCTTAGTAAAGTCCTCTTCAAACTTTAGGTCTCGATTAGTGATAATACCAACTAGCTTTTTACCAACAGTAATTGGTACTCCTGAGATTCTATATTTAGCCATCAGCTCATTAGCGTCATGTAAGGTATGTTCAGGTGATAAATAAAAAGGGTCTGTTATTACCCCATGCTCTGAACGTTTTACCTTATCTACCTCTTCGGCTTGTTCCTCAATAGACATATTTTTATGAATTACACCGATACCTCCCTGTCTTGCCATAGCAATAGCCATACGGTTCTCAGTTACAGTATCCATACCAGCACTCATCAAAGGTATATTTAACTTAATCTTCTTTGTCAGCATAGTTGACAGATCCACCTGATTTGGTAACACCTCTGAAAAGGAAGGTACCAGCAATACATCATCAAAAGTAATTCCCTCGCCAATGATTTGACCCATTGTATTATTCCTCACTTTCTTATTATAATAGTTTGTTAGTAATTAACATGATTTATAGTTAGAGTTAAAATATTAATGATTATCTAAGTAAATATTTTTAAAAGTATATCTAATTATTAAACCATTGTCAACATGGTTCCCGAAAAATCGTCAGATAATAAAGCAAATGATAAAGCAAATTGCCAGGTGTCTTATAAAACACAACCCAGCAATTTTCTTATTCTAATATGTGGTAATTTTTCTCGGACTTTTCTGTTTAATCATAGTAAGCATCTTTTCGCTTGGCTCAAAAATTATTCGTAGCTTTTTGTTGTCAGCATTGGCTATAATAACAAAAGACTTACTCTCCTTACTAAGTGACGAATAATTTCTAACTTCCGTCCTAACGTTATTAAAGTTATCAAGAGCATGAGAACCTATAGGAGCCATAATTTCTATCTGATCTATGTCTATACGAAGCATTGTCTTACGCTTGGTTTTACCAGTGATTTTGTCAAAGTCGATCTGCCCGTCAACAAATACATATTCATATTCTACACTTAGTCTTGGAAACAAGAAAAACACTCCAACAATAATAACAACACCTATATAGCTCCAAAAACTTCCCGCTACTAAAAAGAATACAGCAATTATTACGCCAATAATCATCAAAGCTTTAAGACCCATACTAGCTGCAGTATCTTTTCTTTTGACTCCTGCTTCTGCATATAGCTGATTCATTACAATACCTGTACCTTTCATATTTTTATTACTATATTCTATAATAATACATATTTAAAATGTGTGCAAGTATTACTAAATCCGGACAGTCCAATTATTATCATCTGGAAGTTTACCCAACTGAATTCCGGTGAGATTGTCATAAAGTCTTTGGCTCAAGCTGCCTATGCCACCATCCCGAACCTGCATATCGTTATTCTCCCATTTGAGATGTCCCACAGGTGATATAACTGCAGCTGTTCCTGTACCAAATACCTCTTCAAGAGTACCTGCTTTATGTGCGTCTGCTATTTCCTCTATAGAAATCTTACGTTCCTCAACAGCATATCCCCAATCCTTACAAAGGCTAATAACAGAATCCCTAGTAACTCCTGGAAGAATGCTTCCATTTAATTTAGGAGTTATAATCACTCCATTTATCTTAAAGAATATATTCATCGCTCCAACTTCTTCGATATACTTCCTATTAACACCATCTAACCATAAAACTTGAGAATATCCTTCCTTGTGAGCTTTTTCCTGTGCCTTCAAGGATGCAACATAGTTTCCTCCAGCCTTAGCCTCACCTATGCCTCCTTTAACAGCTCTAACATAATAATCCTCTATCCAAATCTTTACCGGGTTAAGTCCCTCAGGATAGTATGCCCCTACAGGTGAAAGAATTATGATAAATTTGTAAGTATTAGATGCTCTTACTCCTAAAAATGGATCAGTTGCTATAATGAAAGGCCTTATGTACAAAGAAGTACCCTCCCTTTCAGGAATCCAAGCTTTTTCAATTTCAACTAAGGTCTTAATTGCTTGAACAAAATCATCCTCAGGAATCTCAGGCATACAAAGTCTATTACAGGTTCTGTTAGTGCGCTTAGCATTCATATCAGGGCGGAATAAGAGGATCCTGTCATCCTTAGATTTATATGCTTTTAAACCTTCAAACATTTCCTGGCCATAGTGAAATACCATCGCAGATGGATCAAGGCAAATAGGCTGATAGGGAATAATTCTAGGATCATGCCAACCCTTTTCTGTTTGGTAATCCATAATAAACATGTGGTCTGTGAATATAGTGCCAAATGTTAAGGGATTATCCTTCTCAGGTAATTTCTTTGCTACACTTGCCTTTTCAAAACTAATGTCTAACATGTTATCATCCTTCTTTCATACTTAATATCCTTTAGCTGCATATTACTCCTACTAATTAAACAATCCCAGATTATAGTTTTAACTATAATATTCCTTTATTAAGATTATTTCAAGCCCTTTTATTTTTTTCTTTCATATTTATAGAAAACATATATTAAATCATGGCAGGTTTGCTCATCAGATTCTCCTGTTATAACCCAATCCTTCATATCATCTAGATTGGGAAAATAAGTATCCGCCAAATAGGAATAGTCAATTTTGGTTACATGGGCTGTATCACAAAATTCTAGCATCTGACGATATATGCTTCCACCGCCAATTACATATACATCTTCACTTTTATAGTCCTTAACCGCCTCAAGCGCTTCTTCAATACTGCCTACTACAAGAGCATCCGCCACCTTGTAATCTGGGTCAGAAGTAATAACTACATTAAGACGCTCCTTCAAGGGCTTACCCCCAGGAAAGCTTTCTAGTGTCTTTCTTCCCATAATTACTGCTTTACTTATGGTTTCAGTACGAAAAAAACGTTGATCTGCAGGTATACGAACTAAAAGCTTGTTCTGATACCCAATAGCCCAATTATTATCCACAGCTACAATAAGATTCATATATAATTCACCTCTCAATATATTATTAACTACTAATACTTAGATATTATCTTTCTTTAAATTGCAACCGGTATATTAGCCACCTTAGGTCCATGGTTATAATTTCTTAGTTCAAAATCCTCTACCCTAAACTGGTAAAAATCCTTAATCTTGGGATTCATAATAAATTCAGGTCCCTCGTAAGTAGGTCTAGCAATTAGCTCCTTTATAATCGGAATATGTCTGTCATATATATGGGCATCTGCAATTACATGGACAAGCTCTCCTACCTGATAACCACACACCTGTGCCAGCATATGAATTAATACAGCATATTGACATACATTCCAGTTATTAGCAGCAAGAATATCATTAGACCTTTGATGAAGAATACCGTTTAATATAAGCTTATCATTATCTGCCTTCTTCGTAACATTAAATGTAAGGCTATAGGCACAGGGATACAAATTCATCTCATGAAGATCCTGATGTACATATAGGTTGGTAATAATCCGTCTGCTATAGGGATTATTCTTTAAGTCATATATCACTCTGTCAACCTGGTCCATATCCCCTTCCTTATATCTGTGCTTTACACTCATCTGATAGCCATAGGCCTTACCAATAGAGCCATCCTCATCAGCCCAGCTATCCCAAATATGACTTTTTAAATCATTTATATTATTAGATTTCTTCTGCCATATCCAAAGTAATTCATCAATACAGCTTTTAAATGCCAGCCTTCGCAAAGTTAATGCCGGAAACTCTTTAGATAAATCATAACGGTTTACAACTCCAAATTGCTTGAGGGTATAAGCAAAGGAACCATCCTCCCATTTTGGCCTAACCTTCTCTCCTTCGGTACTGGTCCCATTATCTAAAATATCCTTACACATATTTATAAAAATATTATCAGCCAAACTCATCTTGTTTCCCCCTTGCTTTTTTGTATATTGATTATTATTGTACCTTACCTGCTATTAGTAGGCAAGGTTTTTAACAAATTAAGCTCCAGACCAACAGTCTGGAGCTTAATCCATTTATTCATGAAAAGCATACTATAAGACTTTAGTTTATAATCTTACCAATTGCTCTTCTACAAACTTCTTAATGTTTGAAGCATTATTATATTTAGTAACTAATCCATTTCTGACTTCCAATAAGGTAGGGGCTTGAAGGATATTATACTCTCTTGATAAATCAGCATTTTCCTCTGCATCTACTTCCTTATAGGCGATATCCCCTAAAGACTTCTTAGCCAAATTACAATTTGGACAAGTTTTTGTAGTAAACAGATATAAGCCATCATCCATAGTGGAATTATCCTTGGTCAAACCAAGCTCACGGGATTCATAAATACTTATAGGCATTTCTCTGGAATTATCAATATCATAAAGTCGTCTGTTCTTATATTCCTGAGACTTACCTTCGTTCCAGTTCTGTACTGGACGATAATAACCAGTTATACGACTGTATACCTCAGCTCTGCCACCACATTCAGGACAAGTAAAGTGCTCTCCTGCCAGATATCCATGGGTACTACATACGGAGTAGGTAGGTGAAAGAGTATAGTATGGTAGCTTATAATTCTCTGCAATTGTCTTAACCAGCTTAGCAGCTGCCTGCCAATCAGGAAGCTTTTCTCCCAGGAAGGCATGGAATACAGTTCCAGATGTATATAAGGTCTGAAGCTCATCCTGTATGTCAAGGGCTTCGAATATATCCTCTGTATATCCAACAGGAAGATGGGAGCTGTTGGTGTAGTAAGAAGTATCACCTTCATTACCTGCAGTCTTTATATCAGGGTAATGCTTTCTGTCGTGCTTTGCTAGACGAAAGCTTGTAGATTCTGCTGGAGTCGCCTCAAGGTTGTATAAATCTCCATAGTCCTCCTGATAATCGGATAGTCTTTCTCGCATATGATTAAGTACCTTAATGCTAAATTCCTTAGTATCTGTATTGGTCATATTGCTACCTAACCACTTAGCATTCAAGCCAACTTCGTTCATTCCAATAAGCCCAATTGTAGAGAAATGATTGTCAAAGGTTCCAAGATATCGTCTTGTATATGGATAGAGTCCTTCCTTCAAAAGCTTTGTAATAACATTTCTCTTCTCTTTCAGAGATCTGGCAGAAATATCCATCATCCTATTAAGTCGTTTAAAGAACTCCTCTTCATTAGCTGACAAATATGCAATCCTTGGCATATTTATGGTAACAACTCCTACAGAACCTGTACTTTCTCCGGATCCGAAAAATCCACCTGTCTTCTTTCTTAGCTCACGTAAATCAAGTCTAAGTCTGCAGCACATAGAACGTACATCACTTGGTTCCATATCACTATTAATATAGTTAGAAAAATAAGGTGTTCCGTATTTTGCAGTCATCTCAAATAACATACGATTATTTTCATTGTCTGACCAATCAAAATCCTTGGTTATGGAATAAGTAGGAATAGGATACTGGAATCCTCTTCCGTTGGCATCTCCTTCAATCATAATCTCGATGTAGGCCTTATTCACCATATCCATTTCTTTCTTACAATCCTTATATTTAAAATCCATCTCTTTTCCGCCAACGATACAAGGTAGCTCAGCCAAATCGTTTGGTACAGTCCAGTCAAGGGTAATATTCGAGAATGGTGCCTGAGTTCCCCAGCGGCTTGGTGTATTAACTCCATATATAAAGGATTGTATACATTGCTTTACTTCCTTATAGGTAAGGTTATCTGCCCTTACAAATGGTGCTAAGTATGTATCAAAGGAGGAAAAAGCCTGGGCACCTGCCCACTCATTCTGCATAATTCCCAAGAAATTTACCATCTGATTACATAAGGTTGATAAATGACTTGCTGGAGAAGAGGTAATCTTTCCAGGTATGCCGCCTAAGCCTTCCTTAATCAGTTGCTTTAAAGACCAACCTGCACAGTAACCTGTTAACATAGATAAATCATGAATATGAATATCTCCATTACGATGAGCATTTGCTATCTCTTCATCATATATTTCTGACAGCCAATAATTAGCTGTTACTTTTCCTGAGTTATGTAATATCAAACCACCTACAGAATATGTCACTGTGGAGTTCTCCTTAACTCTCCAGTCCTCTTCCTTAACATAGCTGTTAATTGTATCCTTGTAATCAAGAATTGTAGACTTCATGTTACGAATCTTTTCTCTGTTCTTACGATATAGTATATACGCCTTCGCAACGTCAGTATATCCAGTTTGCTCTAGTACACGCTCTACACTATCCTGGACATCCTCCACGTGAATCTTGTTTTCTTTAATCTTACCTTGAAAATCTGATGTAACACGTAGTGAAAGTAAACTAATAATTTCATCATTATAAATCTTCTCAGTGGCCTTAAATGCCTTTGTAATTGCCTCGCTAATCTTCTGCAGGTTAAACTCTGCTACCTGCCCATCTCTTTTTAATACCTCAATCATCATCCGTAATAATCTCCCTTCTCATTCCTATTAATAAGAGAATTTTGTTGCCTGTATCAATAATTTTATAGTATCAGAATTAATATCTTAAGTCAATAGCAAAAATACTAGATATATGAGATGTTTTTTATTTCGCTACTATATCTAGTATTTTATAGTGAATAATACCTATTCAATTATTATATAAAATGTCGACAAAATACCCTCTTATACTTGGCTAGAGACCGGTATAAATATCCTTAGAAATGTAGGCCTTAACAAATATCCCGTCCTGCCTATATTCTTCCTCAATTAGCTGACCATATTTTCTTATGGTCTGAATTTTACCTGCCTCATTATAGGAAAAGAGTTCCTCTATTAGAATCTTTTGTTCCTTCAATACCTGCTCTATAATCTCCAAAAGCTTATTTACTCCATTGCCACTCTTGGCTGAAATCTTTACTGTATAATCCGCCTTAAAATCCTTAAGTATTTGCTCTGCTTCTAGCTTATCCTGCTTATTAAATACAGTAATAATTGTTTTATCCTGTATCCCTAATTTGGTCAAAGTATCATATACTATATGCATCTGCTTATAGACATCAGGATTGGCACTATCAACTACATGTATTATCAAATCTGCATACTTTGCCTCCTCTAATGTACTGCGAAAGGCGTTAATTAGATGATGAGGAAGCTTACGAATAAAGCCTACAGTATCTGTAAACAGCACCTGTTGACCACTTTCCATTGTATAGCTTCTGGTTGTAGGATCTAAGGTTGCGAATAGTTTATCCTCTTCCAGTACTCCCGCTCCAGTCAGATGGTTTATTAGGGTGGATTTACCTGCATTAGTATAGCCTACAATAGCTATTACTGGAATCTGGCTTTTGCTTCGCAGATTCCTTGCAGTTTCCCTGTTAGCTTCTAGTCTCTCAAGCTCCTGTTTAAGAAGTGACAAGCGCTCCCTAATATGGCGCCTATCCACTTCTAGCTTCTTTTCTCCAGGGCCTCTTGTACCTATTCCTCCTCCAAGTCTTGATAGAACATTGCCTAGACCTATTAATCTAGTGGAGCGATATCTAAGCTGTGCCACCTCAACCTGAAGCTTGCCCTCCTTGGTAGAAGCTCGTCTTGCGAAAATATCCAAAATAACAATTGTCCTATCCAAAACTACTGTTTCTAAGGCATTTTCAAGATTCTTAAGCTGGGCTGGAGATAATTCATCATCACAAACCACCCCTGTGGCATCTGTTTCAAAAATCAACTGCCTAACTTCCTCAACCTTACCCTTACCAATATAAGTTGAAGGGTGTATCTTCTCCCTGTTTTGTACCACCTTAGCAACAGTAATGCCTCCGGCAGTATCTATCAATTCACTTAATTCTTCTAAGGATTCCTTTGTATCATCATTATCAGATACTGCTACACCTATTATTATATAGCGCTCCTCTTCCTTCTCTAAATCATATACCCTTGTCATATTTTTCCTCATTCCTAGATAAAAGCTATAATAAGTTCTCTTATAAAATGATTAGTGATTCACTGACTATCTATTGTTACACTCTTACCCGCTTGCCTTGATACAATAAAAGAAAGCTCATTTTTCGCCAGCTCATCAGCAGGATAAGAAGCTATATAGGCTTGAAGCTTATTTAGGGCTTTTTCAAAATCCCCAAGACTTTCATAAGCAATAATTTCATTTTTACGTAGTATTCTCGCCTCATCATTGTTGGCAAATTTAAGTCCTGTCTCTAAATAAGGAATAGCCTGCTCATATTCATCCATTTTAATATGACAGGAAGCAATTTGATTATATACCTCATAAGAATCAGCACCTTCTTCAATATATTTCTCATAATAATACTTAGCTGTTGAATAGTCCTTCTTCTGACTATATATCTCACCAATATATAGATAGGCCTCTGTAAACCCATTACCAAAGCTCTCACTTAATTCAGGAAATGCCTGGTCATAAAGCCCCTGGTAAAAGTGAATTTTAGCCAAAGCGAATTTATCTGCCTTGGTTTTTATCTCTAGCTCAGCAGCTCTGCTTAGGACCTCGTGGGCATCATTAGTCCTACCCATGTTCTGCAGTAAATAGTATTTCCCAAAATAATGTTCATAATTAGTATTTTGTAATGCAATAGCCCTATCAAAGTCATCTATGCCTTTTTCATATTCACCTAGCTTCTGATATGCATAAGCCCGGTTCCCTAGTATCTGTGCGTCCTCACCAAATTGATCCATTATAAGGGTATAAATCTCTGCAGCCTCCCTATAGGAACCAGTATTACTAAGAATGTTTCCCTTATAGTACAATATATCCATATTCAAATCTGATAATTCATTGATTTTCAGTGCCTCATCAAACACATTTATTGCTTCTTGATAATTCTGCATATTCACATATGCAATGCCCTTGCCCCGTAAAGCCCGCTTATTATTCTCCAAAACCATGGAAATCTTTTTATCCATAATAATCCGATCAAATTGTGCAATAGCTTCATCATATTTTTCAAATCCAATTAATGACATGCCATAGCCAATATAGTATTCTGCCCTATTGGGATTATTCTCTATTGCTGACGAAAAACACTTAGCTGCCTCTTCATAATTACCACTGTCAAAGTACTTTTTCCCACTACTGTAATCACCGTCTGCCTTATTGCATCCGGATAATACAAATATAATAACAAAAAACAATCCTATGGTTGTTAGCTTTTTCATTATGGCTGCCTCCATGATAAAATACTACATATAGTGCTTTTTTTACATTATACAACACTATCCACGATATGGCAACAATTCAAGTGATTATAGAGTTTATTTTCCATAACAAAAGAACCATCCTAAACAACGGGTGCCACGCTTTGCGAGCCACTCTTATGTTAACAAAAAATATGGGGTAACGGTATTACCGCAACCCCATAAAATCTTTGCTTTATTAAGTTTTTGAATTTAGAAAATTGAAAACGTCAAGAACAAGGTAACCATAATGGATGCAACTAAAGTAACTACGGTAATCTGTGTATTAATAGAAGGTCCTGCTGTGTCCTTAAATGGATCACCTACAGTATCTCCAATAACACCAGCCTTGTGGGCTTCAGAATTCTTTCCGCCATTATTACCTGCTTCAATATATTTCTTAGTATTATCCCACAGACCACCTGAGTTTGACATAAACAAGGCAAAGATTAGACCACTTACAATATTACCTGTAATAAATCCACCTACAGCCTGAACACCACCTATAAATCCTACAATCAATGTGGATAATATTGCAACAAGACCAGCTGGGATTAATTCTTTTAATGCTCCAACAGTTGCAATTTCAATACATTTATCATATTCTGGCTTAACTCCAGGTTTTCCTTCCTTTAAGCCAACTATTTCTTTAAACTGACGATGAATTTCAGTTATCATACGTTGTGCATTACGATCCACTCCAAGCATAAGCATTGCAGAGAATACTGGAGGAATTGCTGCTCCTATTAATAAACCAAAGAAGACTACAGGATTAGTTACGTCAAAGCCTTTAATCGTTTCAACGACACGTCCATATGCATCAACACCACCCATTGCAACAACAGCATCATTAGCCTCTGTAATAAAAGCTCCAAGTAAAGCTATAACTGTAAGACCTGCAGCTCCTATGGAAAAACCCTTTGTTACTGCTTTAACAGTATTACCTGCACTGTCTAATGAGTCGGTAATTTCTAATGCTTTATCTCCCAAATCTCCCATTTCAACAAGTCCACGGGCATTGTCTACTATAGGACCATATGCATCGTTAGATATAATCATACCTACTATGGAAAGCATACCTACTGCTGCCATAGCAATACCAAACATACCATATCCAGGACCAAGAGGTTCAACTACCTTATATGCTGCAAGTGCTGATATTCCAATACCAACCATTGCAGGAAGGGTACTTAATAGACCATAGGAAACACCTGATGTAATAGTAAATGCAGGGCCTGTTTCACAAGCCTTAGCAACCATATGAACCGGTTTCTTATTGTCGTTAGTAAAATAGTCACTGGCTATACCAATTACAACACCTACAACAAGTCCAATAGCGCTGGCTCCCCATATGCGCCATTCAAAATCAAATGCAAAGGTAGCAATAGCTGTTAAAACGCCATAGATAACAGTTGTAACATAGGTATTCATATTAAGGGCTCTGGTAGGATCTCCGCCTTCCTTCATATTGGCAGTAAAAACACCAATAATAGAAGCCAATAATCCGATTGCAGCATAACACATAACCATTGCCATATTATTCTCTGAGTTACTTAAGGAAGCTGCCATAACTAAGGCTGCTGCCATAGCAGCTACATTGGAGTCAAAAAGGTCAGCACCCATACCAGCTACATCGCCTACATTGTCTCCTACGTTATCTGCAATTACTGCAGGATTTCTTGGATCATCTTCAGGAATACCTAACTCAACCTTGCCGGCAAGATCAGCACTTACGTCTGCTGTCTTGGTAAAGATACCACCACCTGCTTTAGCAAATAGAGCTAGAGAACTGGCACCAAATGAAAATCCTAATAATGCGGATGTATTATTTGAAATCATAAGAACCAGAGTTACACCAAGTAAGCTTGAGCCTACAACAGCCATACCCATAACAGCACCACCACGGTAGCCTGCCATAAATGAAGGTTTAATACCCTTTGTAGCTGCTTCTGCAGACTTAACATTGGCGATTGTTGCTATACTGATACCAATTTTTCCTGCAATTCCAGAAAATACAGTACCAAATATGTAGGCAAATGCCATAGTAATATTATCAATAACATCACCCTTCCAAATTGGTGAGGGTAGAAATACAAGGATAAGCAAAGTAACTACTATGCTGAAACGCACCAATACCCTGTATTCTTTAGCAAGAAAAGTATTAGCGCCTTTTTTAATTAGTGCTCCTACCTCTGCTACTTTCTTGTTAGATGAAGGCTGTGATACAACCCAACGATAAAGCCACACTGCTGTTCCAAATGCTAAGATTGAAATAACGATAGATACTATCTGAAAAGTTGTTAAATCAAATCCCATTTCACTCATCTCCCTATATTTTATTTGGCTAACTAGCCACATTTTCGATAATATCACGTTTATAGAATTTGTGCAAGAGCCAACTATTATAACTTTTCTTTAGTATACTATTAATAGCACGGTTCGTTATATTGATTGTTTTTTCTTCATTATTAGAGTCTTTCTTGTATGATTTGTATAGTCAGCCAAAATCCTTTTTAAAATTGCGAAACATGATTGACACAAGTTATGATTGTAAGCTACAATTATAAAGATTTATAACTTTTCCTTTAAGTTTTTACTACTTAAATTAGGAAAATGTATATTGACTAAGGAGGACTTATGTTATGGAGTTTCTATTTGAAGGGTTTTTGGCTATTACCTGGCAACAATGGGTAATGTATGCTGTCGGCCTTCTACTTATTTATCTAGCAATTGCAAAGGAGTTTGAACCTTCCCTGTTACTACCTATGGGATTCGGCGCAATATTAGTTAATCTTCCTGCGTCTGGTGTACTTACTCAGCAGCTTGATGGATTAAGTGAAAAGGCTACAGGTATTATCGAATGGTTATTTGAAACAGGTATTGATGCATCAGAGGCTCTACCTATACTACTATTTATAGGAATTGGTGCAATGATTGATTTCGGACCATTACTATCAAATCCAAAGATGTTCCTATTCGGTGCTGCTGCACAGTTTGGAATCTTCTTTACCATCCTGCTAGCTGTTGTTTTAGACTTTAATATTAGCGATTCAGCTGCTATAGGTATGATTGGAGCAGCAGATGGACCTACTGCTATTCTAGTTTCAAAAATATTAAATTCAAAGTATATGGGTGCAATAGCTGTTGCTGCATATTCCTACATGGCATTGGTTCCTATTGTACAGCCATTTGCTATTAAACTAGTTACAACTAAGAAAGAACGACTAATCCGCATGGATTATAATCCAAAATCTGTATCAAAAACAACCAGAATTCTATTCCCTATTATCGTTACCTTTATAGCTGGACTAATAGCTCCTACTTCAGTAGCTTTAGTTGGCTTTTTGATGTTCGGTAATCTAATTCGTGAATGCGGAGTTCTTCATTCTCTATCTGAAGCAGCCCAGGGTACTCTAGCCAACTTGATTACCTTATTACTAGGTATTACAATATCATTTAGTATGCAGGCTGAACATTTTGTTAACCTAGAAACCTTAATGATTATGGGACTTGGCTTGGTTGCATTCGTATTTGATACAATTGGTGGTGTATTATTTGCAAAATTCCTCAACCTGTTCTTGAAAAAGGACAATAAAATCAACCCCATGGTTGGAGCTGCAGGAATATCTGCCTTCCCCATGTCCGCAAGGGTTGTTCAGAAGATGGGCTTAAAGGAAGATCCTTCTAATCATTTACTGATGCATGCCATTAGTGCTAACGTATCTGGACAGATTGCTTCCGTAGTTGCAGGTGGTGCCATAATTAAAATTGTTAGTGAAATTCTAAGAAACATGGCATAGGGAAAGGAGTTATTATGACTGAGAATATAATGTATGCATTAGAAATAATGGGTAAGGGCATGGCCAGTATCTTTGCAGTTATCCTAGTACTAACCCTGATTGTAATTCTTATGGCTAAGATAACAGCTTTTAAAACAAAAAAGAATAGCCAAAAAGATGCATAATCAATAAAAATTATATTGCTAAAATATAAGAGTGCACTGATATTTCCTTTGCTAAGAAGATATTGGTGCACTCATTTTATATGGTCTTTTATTGTATTGTGTCAGGTTATATTTATATACCCATAAACCGAAAGGTGTCTTCCAAGCATAAGGCACCATAACCTAAGGTTCTATTTGGATATATGTTCTCAATTCTTAATGGCCTGGCTCCATTAATAAGATATGCCTTTAATTTCTCCCCATATAGATATTGATCATTTCCCCTAACTATTCCCCATTCCATCAATAGTGCAGCAGCTCCTGTTACAAAGGGAGTAGCCATAGAGGTTCCTGAGCGAATAGAATAGCCTCCCCCAGGAGAGCAAGAATTGATATTAACACCTGGAGCTACCAGATCTGGTTTAATTCGGTTGTCCCTGGTAAAGCCCCTTCCTGAAAATGGTGCAAGGCTACCAGTAAAAGCATTATAAGCACCCACTGCTATTGCTCTTTGGGCAGTAGAGGGAATAGTAAGAGTTGTATATTCAGACGAAAGCAGAAATCTGGTTGCAGGATTTTTTGCTCTTCCTGAGGGTAGCCACATATCAAAATTCCCAACTACAATTCGCCTGGGTACCATCTCAATCCTCCAAACCCCTGAATTAATATAATCTCCTACGGGTATAAGCTCAATATATATCTCCTGCTGGACACTATATGGTGTAGGTTCTCCATAATATAGTAATATCTCTGTCTGAGCCACCTGAAACTGCTGTGTTCCCAAGCGACTAGGGATTGGACCAACCCTCACCCCATTTGGAGCTATAATCGTTATATCAAAATGGTCGTAATAATTCTTCCATATTTGAAGGCTTAATGAAAATTCAAATTCACTTACAGTAAAGCTCACAGATTCAATATTACCCATCTTTAGAATTCCACCAGCATGATTCGCCTCTGCGCCTTCGTTACCAGTTCCTATTATAATATTCATTCTTCCCATATTAGAAATATCATTGATAAAGCTTTCTAGTAATGAATTTCCAGTATGGGATCCATAATTATTCCCAAAGCTTATATTAATTGCTATTGGCCTAGCCATGGCTATGGCATACTGTACAACGTATTCCATAGCCTCCATAAGCTGTGTGGTTCTAGGAAAGGAACCGCTTATAGATTCACCAAGCTTAACCACCAGTAGGTCACTTAATAAAGCCACCCCTCTATATAGGCCGTTACTAGCTCTTCCATTTCCAGCCGCAATTCCAGCAACATGGGTTCCATGACCTGATAAATCAATACTTGGAACTTCACTTAGTCGTTGGGGCATAGGAAGCTGCAAGGCCTGGTTAATATCCTCACGGGTATACAAAGAACCGATGCGAAACCCTTGAGGGGGCGCACCGGGTATAGTTTGATCCCAGAGAGCTTCTATCCTAGTAGTGCCATCTGGGTTTCTAAAATCAGGATGGGAATAATCAATACCCGAATCAATCACTGCCACTAATACCCCTTCGCCAAATAAATTATATGGCTGTAGCTGAATGGGATTAATGCAGGAGGCAGCTCTTCCTTCATTTACCTCATAGAATAATCTTTTCGGCTTTTCTATAAATTCTATTTCCTCATAATTAATAAGTCTATCAATTAAATCTTCTGCTATGGTTATAATTGCATAACCACCTGATAATTCCACAACATCAATCCCCAGCTCTTCTTCAAGTCGATTGAGGCTTCCACTATACTTTATAATTAACTCCCAAGTATTTGTCTGTGAATCAAATCCAACATCTAGATCTGATGTATTTTCTCTTACTTCTTCAGGTAGGTCTAGAGCCAGATTTAACTGGTTATCAAGAATACCACTATCCATTAGGTCACTCCACAAATATAGTCTATTCTATTATATGCAAACTATGGGAAAAGATAGCATCAATAATAACCTATTCATTTATACCATAGTCCTTCATAATTCTCTCAGCCAGCTCCAAGTGAGTCAGCTTCTTCTTTGAAGTGATAATATCACCATCATAAATAATATATTCTGATGGCAGGGGTCGTAAATTATATTCGGATGCCATGGATCTGCAATAGCCGCCTGCATTCATAATTGCCAGATAATCTCCCACTCTTATCTCTTGTATCTCTCTATCACCGGCAAACAAGTCTCCCGACTCACAGGTATTGCCATAGATATCATATTTAATTGGAGTACCCTGAGGATTGCTTATATTCACAACATGATGATATGCATCATATAGAACAGGTCTAATTAAATGAGGGAAGCCTGAATTTGTTCCTACAATTAATCTACCCTTATTATTCTTAACAGTGTTAACCTGTACAACCATGCAGGCTGAATCTGCTATTGTGTATTTTCCTGGCTCAAAATACATTTTTAATCTTCTTCCATATCTATTACAGAAGGCTTCAAATAGTTCATCTGTCCTCTTGCCAAAGGCAACATAGTCAATCTCCGGTTCATCTGGCTTATATTTAACCTTAAATCCTCCACCAAAATCAACAAACTCCAGATCAGGAAAATCAATGTGATTAGCTATTTTCATTATATTTTGCATACTTTGAAATACCTTATCGGTTTCAGAAATACCGCTACCAGTATGCTCATGTAATCCAATTATCTTAATATTATATTCTCTTGCTATTGCAATAGCCTTGGGTACATCATCAATTAATATACCGAACTTACTAAGGTCTCCAGCTGTCTGTACCTTATCTGTCTCCCCTGCAATAACATCAGGATTTATTCTTAGTGATACCTCTGTTCCTGGATACCTTCTACCATATGCTTCAAGTCTAGGAAGTGAGTCTATGTTAAATAATACACCTGTCTGCTTCACTATCTCCATCTCATAATCAGTCATATTGTTAGCGGTAAATAGTATCTTACTTTTATCAAAACCTAGCTTAAGAGCCAATAATACTTCAGCAGGGCTTACTGTATCTATATTAAAGCCGTTATCTCTCATAATTCCTAAGATATGTGGGTTGTAATTAGCCTTCATAGCATAAAAGATCTCAGTCTTGTCCCATTTAAAAGATTCCTTCAGCTTCTTATATTGATCTAAAATATAAGAAGCATCATATATATAAAATGGTGTTTCAAAATTACCACAAATTTCTTTCAAGCTTTTTGATTGCATAAAATATTCACTGCCCTCAAAGTAAACAGAATTATTTAATACCTGCATCTTGCACCTCCACAGTTAATTATTAACACTTATTTTACTAATATAAAATATATATGTCAATCGTTTTCCTCACCCGACATTTTTCCATATATTAATCATAGAAATATTATTAAAAAATGCTACAATAAATGTAGATATTTGTAAAACACTATCGACCGGAGGGGTTAAATTGAGAAAAATAATGATTACTGTAATATCTTTATTGCTAGTAGCTCTTATTATAGCAGGAATATATAGTATTAATAAGCCTGAGAAGGAGCTATCATATTCATCCTTTTTGGAGCTTGTAGAGGAGAGTGGGATAACAGAGGCCATAATCAATGAAGAGGGACACACCTTTAAAGTAAGACTTAAGGACGACCCTAATAATATATATATAGTTCCTAATCCCAAGACAGAGAACTTTACAGAATTTCTACTCAAAAACCAGATAGAATTATCTTATAAAAACAATAGCTTATCAAGTGGTTTAGGTGTATTCCTTGTGGGAATAATTGCTTTTGGCATAATATATTACTCACGTAACCAAGGCTCAGGCAAAAATCTAATTCGAGATGCCAAGAAGACAGATGAGGATAAAAGAATTACCTTAGACTCCGTAGCCGGTAATGTGGAAGCCAAATCCATGGTTGATGATATAATTGGCTTTATAAGAAATCCAGAACTATACACAAATGTTGGAGCTCGTATGCCTAAGGGGCTTCTATTCTATGGCCCTCCCGGAACAGGAAAAACGCTAATGGCAAAGGCAATTGCAGGGGAAGCTGATGTTCCCTTCTACACTATGAGCGGCTCTGATTTTGTTCAAATGTATGTAGGTGTTGGAGCAAGCCGTATTAGAAATCTTTTTAATAAAGCAAAAAAACATGAAAAAGCCGTAATATTTATTGATGAAATTGATGCTATCGGTAAGAAAAGAGCTCGAGGCAGCTCTGCCAGTAATGATGAAAGGGATCAGACTCTAAATGCTCTTTTAACTGAGATGTCAGGCTTTCATGATAATCAAGGAATCGTTGTAATAGGAGCAACTAATCGTCTAGATACCTTAGATGAGGCCCTCCTTCGTCCAGGACGATTTGATAGACAGATTGAGATTGGTCTTCCAGATGTAAATTCCCGCAGAACCATACTTAAGCTTCATAGCAAGAACAAACCCCTGTCAAGTGATATAGACCTTAATGCACTGGCAAAATCCACTGTAGGCTTCTCCGGTGCAATGTTAGAAAATTTATTAAATGAAGCAGCAATAATAGCTGCTAACGAGCAGGAATCCATAATCTATCAAAAGCACATAGATAAAGCATTCTATACCGTGCTAGCCGGTGCCCCCAAGACAGACCTAAGCTATATCTCTAGCCGGGAACGAGAAATTACCGCCTACCATGAAGCAGGCCATGCCCTTGTCACCATGCTCTTACTTCCTGAAAATTATATATCTAAGGTAACCATTATCCCCAGCGTCCGAGGTGCCGGTGGCTTTAATCTCTGTATTCCCAAGGAGACTATGTATCAAAGTCAGAGACAGATTATAGGTAATATCAAGATCTTCTTAGCCGGAAGGGCTGCAGAAGAGCTAATCTTTGGCTCCCAGGAGATAACAACTGGTGCCAGTAATGATATTCAAAAAGCCTCCTCCCTGGTAGTTGATTATACCAACAAATACGGGATGGATCCTGATATGGGCTTATTCAGTACAGACGCATTCCAGGAAGGAGTAGACCCGGAGCTTGCCAAGAAATGTAGGACCATAATTAATGATCTCTACAAGGAGACAATGGAATTATTAAGCAGTAATATAGCTTCCTTGAAAGCAATTACAGCAGATCTTTTGATAAAGGAATCCCTCACTGGTGAAGATATTGAAGAACTAATAGCATAAGATTAGGGTAGAGATATTTATATGTAGTAACATTATTCTTTCTATATAAGAGGTTTTGAAAGCTTACACACCTTTCTATCGTATGTAAAAATCCCATTTACCTCATCCTCTACATCAGAAAGCTGGGTGTATACCACTGCTGATAAGCCTTCCTTCTTAAGCCTTCTAATATCCTCCCTATAAAGCTTTTCCAAGGCTTCCTCTAGCTCCTTTGCATTTTTATATATTCTATAACCATATATCTTACTAGAAAATGAATGCTCAGGTATATAGCAGGCATACCCTCCAAATTCAGATAAAACTACTGCACGACCATTTTTATCTGAAGTATATTTTAGGGGATGAAAATAGTTATGTATTCCACGTAAATCTCCTCCCTTTTGATCATACCAACCGCTGGCTTGATTAATCAGTCTGGTATCATCAAAGGAACGTATCAATGCTGTTGCCTTATTGGCGTCAAACTGACCCCAAGCCTCATTAAAGGGAACCCAAACTACTATAGATGGATTATTATATAGTAGTTTGGTAGTTTCCTCGCATTCCCTTATCCACTGATTTCTTCCTTCTTCATTTCTCCTGCCAAATAATCGATAGTGTTTATCCTTTATAAGATCTGCAATTCCCGAAAATAAAGTGGGTAAGTACCCCACTAAAAGCTTATTATACCTTCCACCCCCATTGACCATATCCTGCCATACTAGCATGCCAAGCCTGTCGCAATGGTAATACCATCTTAATGGTTCAATCTTAATATGCTTTCTAAGCATATTGAATCCAAGTGCCTTTGCCTTTTCTATATCAAATATCATAGCCTCATCACTTGGGGGAGTATAGAGTCCATCCGGCCAATATCCCTGATCCAAAAGTCCATTTTGGAAATATGGCTCATTATTTAGATAAATTCGTTTTGTACCCTCTTTATCCTCTTTTACCTCAATCTTACGCATGGCAAAATAGCTTTCAACTACATCCTCTCCAGCCCAAATAACCATATCATATAGATATGGGTTTTGGGGACTCCAATACTGGAAATCCTTGATAGGTATATCCATTGTAGACTCCTTAGATGCAAATGTATGGACTTTTGTGCCATGATCAAAAATCTCTACCCTAAATATATTTTCTTGATTTTTGCTTATCTGTCTACCACGGACACTAGCTTGCTTATTATTCCTATAAACCAAAGGCTGACTAAGGTCTATGGTAACTCTAACCATACTCTTATCAACTAAGGGTGTTATTTTTAAGGCTCTAATATGTATATCTGCTACCCATTCCATCCAGACACTTTGCCATATTCCGCTTTGTGCAGTGTAGAACATTCCCCCACGCTTTAGCTTCTGTTTTCCCCTGCTGTGATAGGAGGTATCCGAAGCATCCTTTACTATTACAGTAAGAAGATTTCCGCCCTCAATAATATAATCTGTTATATCAATAGAAAAAGTAATATATCCTCCTATATGCTGTGTTACAGAATTATAATTAATCATAACCTCACATATTTGGTCTACAGCACCAAAATGAAGTATCAAGCGTTTTCCCTGATGCTTTTCTTCTATAATTAAAGGTCTTTCATACCACAGTATTTCCCCAGGCTTAAGCTGCCTATTCACTCCTGACAAAATGCTTTCTGGAGAAAAGGGCACCAATATCTCACCGTCATAATAAGTAGGCTTAACCATATCCTTAGTAATATTATAATTCCAATAGCCATTTAACATAGTATAGGTTTTTCTTCTTAGCTGAGGTCTTGGATATTCCGCCAATACCTTATCTGGCTTTATCTCACTTCCCCATACAGTATACAGCTGTTTATATGTAATCTTCTTGTTCTTAAATAATAAGGTCCGGATAGCATCCCATAGCTTCATATAATAATACCTCATTCTAATTTTTTATTATTATAGTTAGTATTTATTCTTATCTATAGTCTAATTTATTATATTTCCTTAAGCAAGTACTTATGTACAGACTATTCCAATATATGAAATGTATTCTCGGAATATTCAGATCTATTATTGACAATCACTATTTATAAAGTATTTAACTGAATATTTAGGTTAATAAAATGAAGCTAATCAACTATCCCTACAGTACCATTTATGATATAATTTATCTACAAACTAACAATTACAAAAGAAAGGAAGTTGCGATATGAGTTTTCCTAAGGATTTTATATGGGGTGCGGCTGCTGCATCCTATCAGATTGAAGGCGCAGCTTTTGAATATGGAAGAGGCGTTTCAGTCTGGGACACATTTTCTCACACTGAAGGTAAGGTTAAAAATAACGATACAGGAGACATTGCCTGTGATCATTACCATCATTTCCGAGAGGATATAGCACTGATGAAGGATATGGGTCTTAAGGTATATCGTTTCTCAATCAGTTGGTCAAGAATCCTCCCTGAAGGAACTGGAAAGGTAAATGAAGAAGGAATAAAGTTTTATAGTGATTTGGTTGATGAACTTATAAAGGTCGGCATTGAGCCTTATGTCACCTTATTTCATTGGGATCTACCTCAAGAAATATATAACAAAGGAGGCTGGCGAAACAGAGAAATTGTAGATTGGTTTGCAGACTATACAAGAATAGTTATAGATGCTTTGTCAGACAGAGTCAGCAATTGGATGACTCTCAATGAACCCTTATGCCATATACTCCTTGGCCATTATCTGGGAGAACATGCTCCAGGGGAGAAAAACTCAGCCAAGGAAACCTTTAGGCTGATGCACAATATGAATCTTGCCCATGGCAGGGCTGTTCAGATTATTCGTAAATATAGTAAAAAACCTAGCATTGTCGGTGTTGTCCCTAATCCCTTCCCTGGTGTCCCAGCTACTACTAGCGAGAAGGATATAGAAGCTGCAAGGACTTTTACTATAAGCTCAACCTCTCGTGGTATCTTTTCTAATGGCTGGTGGCTGGATCCACTGCTCCTAGGAGAATATCCAAAGGAAGGAATAGAAGCTATGGGTAATGACTTTCCTGCTGATATGATTAAGGAAGGTGATATGGAGCTTATTAACCAGAAGCTTGATTTTCTGGGGATTAATCTATATCAAGGTGTTATAATTGAGCATGATGATGACCATAGGTATAGGATATGCCCTCGAAAGGCAGGATATGCGCAAAATTCTCTTACATGGGCCGTGGTCCCCGAAATCCTTTATTATATGCCAAAATTCCTCTATGAGAAATATAAGCTACCTATAATTATAGCAGAGAACGGATTAACCCTTCCCGATTGGGTTAGTCTTGACGGAAAGGTTCATGACCCCAACCGTATAGATTATATGCACCGTTATCTCAAAGAGCTTAAGAGAGCCTCGGAAGATGGTATTGATATTAGAGGGTATCTATCCTGGTCCCTTATGGATAACTTTGAGTGGGCAGAAGGCTATAATGAACGATTTGGGCTTATTTATGTAGATTTCGAAACACTAGAACGGACACCAAAGGACTCTTATTATTGGTACAGAGATCTTATAGCTTGCAACGGCGATAATCTTTAATACAAAAGGACAGTATCAATGGATTTTGATACTGTCCTTTTGTATAGCTGTCCTTACCTAATCGAAATGCAATATACTCATTAACTGACTGATGCTGATATTTAGGTTGAGGCATCATAATTTAAAACCATATTAGTATGCAGAATAATATAAAGAGGAAAAATACTATCATGAATACTGCACCAATTAAAAGTCCGCCGAGGGTTGCACTAAGGGTTAAACGTCGTAGCTCCTTCTTGTCTAGTTCAATATTGGGCTCCTTGTTTTCATCATACAAGGGTTTGCTTTTGACATACCATGGCATGCCTTCAATATTCATATCTGCTACAACTCTTTTTTCCTTTGAATTATCTTCTTCCTTTATATCTATATCTTCATTTTTCATATTATTTCCTTTCTATGCAAGGAGAATATGACTTTAGCTTCTAGATCTCATTTACTAATCATTATACAAATGGCATTGTACAAAGTGGCCATCCTCTATTTCTCTAATCTCTGGTACAACCGTCTTACATATCTCCATACATTTGCTACATCTTGTATGGAACTTACATCCCAGAGGGGGATTTGCAGGGGATGGTATACTTCCCTCCAGAATAATTCTACTCATCTTTACATCAGGGTCAGGTGTTGGAACTGCACTTAATAATGCTTGTGTATAAGGATGAGCTGGGTTTCTAAATATGTCCTCTGTCCTACCATACTCTACTAAGCTTCCTAAATACATTACCCCAACAGTGTCCGCTATATGCTCAACAACAGATAAATCATGGGATATAAATAAATAGGTAAGGTTTCTTGACTCCTGTAAATCCTTCAGAAGATTTATAATCTGTGCTTGTATTGAAACATCAAGAGCAGATACCGGCTCATCACAAACTATAAATTCCGGATTAACAGCCAATGCCCTTGCTATACATATTCTCTGTCTCTGTCCTCCTGAGAATTCATGGGGATAGCGGTCCTTGTGATACGGCTGCAATCCGCATGAAGCCATAACATCATCCAAATACTCCTCATATTTATCCTTAGGTACTATATCATGCTCTTTTACCGCTTCTCCTATAATCTCTCCAATAGGAAGTCTCGGTGACAGACTTGAATAAGGGTCCTGAAATATTATCTGCATATTAGTACGAAGCTCTCTTAATTCGTTCTTGCCCAATTCGAAGATTTCCTTGCCACGGAATAATACTTCTCCCTCAGTCTTATCAATTAGTC
>CAZMYP010000026.1:19448-25122 GCA_964570535.1 uncultured Herbinix sp. | reverse complement strand
ATTATCCTGTCCTATTACTTTTAAAGCAATGTTGCCTGCCTTGTAACAATACTAATTCTTATCAGCCTTCCTTACCGACTTCTTATCTGCTTTCTTATTAGCCTTCCTTACCGACTTCTTATCTGTCTTCTTCATTGATATTTTAACCGATTTGATATGCATTTTCAATCGGCGCAACGGATAATTTACAGCTTTTTTAACTGTCCTGCAGACATTTTGGAATGCTTTCCCGACAAATCTCATCAACTGCCGAAAGGGCCTGATCAGGAGGCGGATTATCAGGGTGGTATACTTTACTGCAGCATTGCTTAATATGTAGTGGTATAGCAGCATGCCTGCACACATTCCAATAATGGAAAAGCCTCTTATGCTTCCGTTATTCATCCTGTATATCATAGAGAATATGAAAAAACTGGCTGATATCCAGAAAATCAAATCCTCAATGGCTATGATAATGCTGTTATGTCTTATCAGCCTGCGAAGCACCCTGAAGGAATCATAAGCCAATAAAATTATAGCCCCCCACAGGACTGAGACAAGAAAAAAATGAAGTTCTACCGAGATGGCATCGTTCATACAGGCCTCCTACTTAAAAAGCCTGCCAAACAATGATTCTCCGGATTTACCGATATTACTGCCGTCCGAATAAGTCAGGCTGTTGATTCTGCCGTCAATATCTACTTCACCCTTTTCCAGTGAAAGTCTGTTGACATGCAGTTCATTTCCCCGGATCATAAGAACTCCCTGCTCTGTCTGTAAGAGCACTTCTCCTGCATCAAAGGATAGAACATCGTTTACCCCGGTTATTGCTGCTGTTTTCCGCGCATTAATGCTTAACCTGTGACCTTTCAGGATCTGCTGTTTTTCCTCCATTAATAAGCCTCCTCCTGTTATACATTAAGGAACCTGTACCATCCGCCGGCTATTAGTTTCCGGGCGCATGACAGACAGGTTTACCTTTTTAAGTATATGAGAAGTCTCTTCACTTAATGACGGATTTACAGATACTTGATGAGCTCCTTCGCATCATCCTTCCTGACAGTTTCAGCCACATCCAGTACCTCGACCTTTACTGCCTTGCTGCCAAAGCCTATTTCGATTATGTCTCCCGCTTTAACAACAGCCGATGCCTTTGCCGGTTTGCCGTTGATGGATACCCTGCCGGCATCACATGCTTCATTTGCTATAGTCCTTCTTTTTATAAGTCTTGAAACCTTTAAGAACTTGTCCAGTCTCATAATTGATCCTTCCTTTCAGTACTTAATACTTTAATAATATGGGAGATTAGAATAATAATTTACAACAATAAAACGGCTGTTTTAAAAACCCTACACCCCTCAGAGATCCGGAATTTAAAACAGCCCTTTTTCATTTGATGTGATATACAAGGTTATGCGTTTATAACGTCCTTTAAAGACTTTCCAGCTTTAAACTTAGGTGCTTTAGATGCAGCAATCGTCATCGGCTTATTAGTTAAGGGATTTCTTCCCGTCCTTGCGGGCCTCTGAGAAACCTCAAATGTACCGAAGCCAACCAATTGAACCTTCTCACCCTTGGTTAACTGCTCCGTAACAACATCGACGAAAGCTTTCAAAGCCTTCTCAGAATCCTTCTTTGAAAAATCTGTTTTCTCTGCAATCGCTGCAACTAATTCTGCTTTGTTCATGGACATGCTCCTCCTCTAAAGTATTAAATATAATTTTTGTCCCTTCGCATAGCATCCTGCTCTGTGAGGGATGAATCGTATAAATTCCGGCCTTTGCTTTCTGCCAAATTTAAGACATCTACAAGTCTATTTATAAACTTATTAGTAGCATTTGTCAAGGAATTTTCTGCTTTTAAATGTAAAACCAGCGATAATTCTATAATAGTAAAGCAAACATCTTCATATATATCAGGAATCTGCTCCCTGTCGTTGTTTTTGAGGGCATTTCTAAGTCTGTCTGTCATTGATGATAAGCTATCCAGCACCTCCCCGGCATTGATATCAATAAGTCCGGCTTTGGATGCCTTTTTAAGTGCCTTTTCTGCTCTTATGGCTGCAGGAAAAGCCTTTGGTATACTGAGTAGCTCGTTCTTAAGACTTTTGTCCTTCTTTTCAGTCTTTTTTATCTCTTCCCAATTATCCAGGACTTCCTCTGTGCTACTGACAGTAATGTCCGAAAAAACATGGGGGTGCCTGCGTATCATCTTGTCAGAGACCTTTGATATAACATCACCGATATTAAAGCCGTCTGTTTCCTCTGCAATTACACTGTGCATAATTACCTGAAGCAAAAGGTCTCCCAACTCCTCACACAGATTATCCTCATCCTTATTGTTCACTGCCTCTACAGTCTCATAGCACTCCTCTATTAGGCATGTTTTAAGACTTTCATGGGTCTGCTCACGATCCCAGGGACAGCCGCTTTCACTTCGCAGTGTCCTAATTATATCAACAAATTCATAAAAGCCGTAGTCCTTCATGTACCTGACCTCATCAAATTAAGTCCATAATATATGGCATGCTTATTATAACAGTATTTACATAGAGTTTTCAAGCCGATAATTGCTTAATAAGTTACAAGTATTGGACATGGTGTATTGATGTCTATAACTAAAGCTGCTAAGATTTAAGTAATCTTAGCAGCCTGATATACAAATCCTCATATATGCTGACCATCGGCTCATTGTTCCATCTGCCTTCCCAAGAAAGCAGCTGCTGTGCTCGCAAGCTTTATTTCCATATCCCCGAATTTGACCTTGGCATCCTTGGTTAAGATAATAACCGAGCCTATGGCATCACCCTCACTTATTATGGGAAATATAACCTCATACATGAATTCCCCTTCATCCTCATTAGTAATCTTTATAAAGTTTTTATCATCCTTGCCTGCTACTACACTTTCCCTGTCGTTGATTGCTTCCTCTAATTCATGGCTTATGCTCTTGGACATAAGGTCTTTTTTAGTAGGACCCGACGCCGCAATGAACGTATCCTTGTCAGTTATTGCTACGATATGGCCGGTGGTTTGTGAAAGGGAATCGGCATACTGCTTCGCAAACTGTCCAAGCTCCCCGATCGGAGAATATTTTTTAAGGATTATTTCACCTTCTCTGTCCGTAAAAATCTCCAGAGGGTCACCTTCCCTTATTCTTAATGTCCTTCTTATTTCCTTTGGAACAACCACGCGACCGAGATCATCTATTCTTCTTACAATACCTGTTGCCTTCATATATAATCTTCCTCCATTTTACGATTAGTTATTTAAGTTAATTGCTACAATAATTTCATCTGTTAATATTGTTTGTAATATGTGATGGTTTATACATTATTAGCGGGTTTATTTTTAAATCTTGTTAAAACTGAAAAATTACTGGTTAGAATCTGCCCTCATGTTCTCAAAAACATTAAAAGTATCTAGGATTCCATATCCCCAGTCCCTGTTTGGATATACTAAGTTTTGCCTTCTTTTGGCTCCCCGAATTATATGATTTTTTAATTCATTTGAATCCATACCTGGACTATTTCCCCTTACAGTGCCCCATTCTAGTATTAACGCAGCTACTCCAGCTGTATGAGCTGCTGATATAGATGTACCTGTGAATTTACCAAATGCCTTATTAAGTGTAGGCGCAATATAATTAACACCAGGTGCGGCGATTTCTGGTTTTACAACATTATTACGAGTATATCCTCTACTAGAGTTTACATACAGATTATTGTTAACCGGATTGTAGGCTGTAACAGTAATAGGCAAGGTTGTAGTTCCGGGAGAGAGAACCGTCGTATATATATTAGGTTGTATAAAATAGGTGTCTCTTGTTATAAAGTCACCCATAGGAAGCCACATATGAAAACCTGTTGCCAGATCCCCTTGGCCATATACATTAAATCTCCATATGCCTGGAGATGCATTTTTAAAGCGAATTAAGATTAACTGATCCCCTGTTTGCGACTCTATTGTCTCATACCTAATATATAAAATCGTCTCTTCAAATATAAACGAAATAACTCGGCTAACGCTCAAAGCAGAAGGTATCCTTGGTATATATTCACCAGCAGGAGACAAAAGATCAATAGAATATATCCCTGGTGTATCTCCCCAAAGTTCTATAGAAAATCCAGTATCTTGTTCTCCCACATTAATTTCTACAGTATGGCTACCTATGGAAGGTTCGATAACTCCATAATAATGCCTGCCCATGTTCCCTTCATTTCCTGCTGAAATTACAACTGCGGTATTTGGAAGATCTGCGATGTAATTTAAAGTATCATTAAGAGGAGTGCGCCCTGTATGAGCTCCCTGTGAGCTTCCTATTCCAAGGCAAATTACAATTGGTCTACTTAATTCTCTTGCAAACCTAACACATTGTTGAACTGCTGACATAACATGATTTTCTTGAAAGCAATTAACTCCTTCAGGTACCAGGAAAAATTCCCTTATTATCGATTTTGCTTGCCTAAGCTTTACTATAAAAAGGTCTGCATTAGGGGCCACCCCAAAGAACTCCTCACTCTCTACATCATTTCCGGCTGCTATTGCTGCCATCATAGTCCCATGACCATGTTCATCCATGCTAGGAACGATAGTAAGAGGGTTTTCTGCTGATAATGCCTGATTTATCTGATCACGATTGTATATTGTTCCAAAATCAGCAGCTAATGGAGGGGGGCCTGTATCAATTGACTGATCCCAAATCGATAATATTTTAGTAGAACCGTCCGGCTTAATAAATACTGGATTAGTATAGTCTATACCAGTATCAACTATCCCTATTATAACCCCCTCTCCTCTTAGATTGAACACTGGGTTATTTCTAAGAGTAAACACCTGAGATGCATCAAGACTTACTTCATCAGTAAGTCCATATAAAAGGGGTATCTCCGAATAACGGATCCTTGCACGGTTTTGCATAAACTGTTCAATCGTTATGCTTACGACTGCATATACATTGTTTATTAAGTGCAGAGTGACGTCCCCAAGCATATCAATAATTTGCGGATTAGATCTATATTCGATTATTAAATCAAATGTTTCATCATTAACAACACTCTCTCTATCCGTTTCAGTCAATAGTATGCTCCTTTCAAGAAATATAAAGAATTATATTAATTTTATACTAAAAACCAATACCGCTCCTAAGAGCATCAAAAACATTAAAAATATCCAGTATCCCATAACCCCAGTCTCTATTTGGATATACCACATCTATATCTCTTTTAGCTCCTCTTAGAATTAGATTTTTCATTTCTATAGTACTCATATCCGGAAGATTGCCCCGTATAACTCCCCATTCGAATAGCATTGCTGCTATTCCAGTTGCATGAGCTGCAGAGACACTGGTTCCTGTAAAAGGAGCAAAGCCTCCGTCTAAGGTTGGAGCTATTACATTTACCCCTGGAGCAGCCACGTCCGGCTTAATTCTATTTATCCTTGTAAAGCCACGACTTGAGTTCTGAAATAGGCTATCGTCAAGGTCATTATATGCAGTTACTGTTAATGGCAGTTCTGAATTACCCAAGCTTAAAATTGTAATATAGGGGTCAGATCGAATAAAATAAGTATTATCTGAAATAAACCCCTCCATTGGAAGCCATATATTAAAGCCTAAGCTGAGTCCTCCTCTTGCATATACATTAAATCGCCACATTCCTTCACTAGGTCTATCAAAACGCAATAAGATAAGCAGT
>CAZMYP010000026.1:11311-19438 GCA_964570535.1 uncultured Herbinix sp. | reverse complement strand
GATTCTACCATCTGATAGTCTACATAGATAACTGTAGGTTCAAAAATAAAGGTAATGACTCTATGTTCATCTCTACCAGCAGCAATCCTAGGGATATATTCTCCCGAAGGAGTCAATATATCAATAGAATATATATCAGGAGCACTTCCCCATAGCTCCATTGAAAACCCTTGCTCATTTTCTCCGACATTTAACTCCACTGTATCATAACCTATTGTTGGATTTACTCTGCCACTATAATGACGTCTTGTGTTACCCTCATTTCCTGCTGCTATAACCACACCTGTTTTTGAAGTTGATGCAAAATTACCCAAATAAAAGCTCAGGGTTCCCATACCATCATGGGCTCCCTGAGAACTTCCCAGAGCTATGCATATTACTATAGGCCTATTAAGCTTAAGTGATAATTCATAAAGATAAGTTAGAGCCAATAATATATCCGTCTCTTGATAACATACTGCACCTTCAGGAATATAAAAAAATTCCCTTAAAAATTTTTTAGCAGATTTTAGCTTAACAACTGCAAATTCAGCATCAGGGGCGACTCCATAAAAATTACTGTTAGGTACACTATTCCCTCCTGCAATACCTGCCAGCATGGTTCCATGTCCTATTTCATCAGTACTGGGAACAATTGAAAGGGGGTCCTCATTTTGCAAGGCCGCATTAATTTGCTCCCTGGTATATTCAGTACCATATTCAAACCCTAATGGTGGATTCTCACTTACTATGGTTTGGTCCCAGATAGATACTATTCTTGTGGTATTATCTCCATATAGGAAAGCCGGATTAGTGTAATCAACTCCAGTATCCAATATACCTATTAAAACCCCTTGCCCTCTTAGGTCAAAAAAAGGAAGACTTCTTATACGAAAAACACCAGAAGCTTCTAAACTTGATTCGGTAATAATTCCAAAACAGGTTGGTAACACAGAGTATCCCAACCTATATATAACATCCTGTGTTACATAACTAACAGGTACATGGACAATTGCATATTGTATATTAATAATTCTAACCGAACGGTCAGTAAATTGTTCAAAAATGCTTGTATCTCCATTATATTCTATAATAAGGTCTGCATAATCTTCACTAATAATCCTCTCTCTGTCCTCCGAAATCATATATAACACCTCATTTTAGCTTCTATAATATATATATGATGAAACAGTAAAGTATGTACTGTAATTTTATTAAACTAAAAAGTATTTTCCTAAGTGCTATATATAATCCCTTCGCTATTATGTGACTTTGTAAATATATAATTAAAATGCTAAATCATATCTTCATCTAAAACAATTGTAAATGGTCCCGCATTAACTAAAGACACCTTCATACTAGCCCCAAATACACCACATTCTACCTTACCCAGTTTTTCTTTAATCCTATCCACAAAATATTCGTATTGCTCCCTAGCCAGCTTAGGATCACCTGCTTTTGTAAAATCCGGTCTGTTTCCTTTTTTGCAATCTGCATATAATGTGAATTGAGATACTACAATAATCTCCCCCTTAACATCCTGAAGTGAAAGATTTGTTTTTCCTTGATCATCCGCAAAGATTCTTAATTTAAGAATCTTATCTATATAGCGGTCAACAATTTCCTTGCTATCACCTTGACCTACACCAAGAAGGATCAGTAAGCCCCTCCCAATTTGTCCTGTGACTCTTCCTTCAACCTCTACCTTTGCTTCCATTACTCGCTGTATAACAATCTTCATGGTCCTTACCTTTCTTTTCTAGTTTATTATTTATATGTATTATAGTTTTATTTGACAAGTATGTCCATTATATAATGTTTTTTCAAATTATCTACATATTGTAGATATAAGAATCTTATGATATACTGATTTCAGTTTAAAATGGAATCAATGTTTTATAACCGAAAAGAGGTCTTAGTATGAAAAGTAATAGCAATTTTAATCTAAAGCATATTATAAGCAAGTATAAACACGGATTGATTCTTTCATATTTCTTCATTTATTTGATTTGGTTTACATATTTGGAGAAATCAATCACCTTGGAATTTACACCGGTTTATTCAAGATTGGATAATTATATACCCTTTATGGAGATCTTCGCCATTCCATATTTTTTATGGTTTGCTTATATCTTTGTTACTGTTCTTTTCTTTTTTCTAACCTCAAAACAAGATTTTTACAAATGCTGCGCCTTTCTTTTTATTGGAATGACGATTTGCTTGATTATATATACCATATGGCCTAATGGTCATGAATTAAGAGTTGATATAGATACACTGGGAAGAAATAATGTCTTTACACGTATGATAGGAAGACTTTACTCTTTTGACACAGCAACAAATGTATTTCCAAGTATCCATGTATATAATTCTATAGGAGCAATGATTGCAATCCGAAAAAGTGAGAAATTAAGGCCTGTGAAATGGATTCAGATACCTGCCCTCATCCTAACAGTATTAATCTGTATGTCTACTGTATTTTTAAAACAACATTCTATTCTGGATGTGTTTGGTGGAATTATACTTAGTGTTATAATGTATGCCCTTATATATATACCTACCCGTAACAAAGAGGTTAATAAGGCAGGTCAGGAACTTTCTAAAATTTAGTAAATAAGGTTCTATAGAATATAATTGGCTGTTTTAAAACAAAGAAGGAGATTACTTAAATGTATATAAGTAATCTCCTGTCCTATCTTGTAACAGTTTATTGATTATTTGTTTAGTATATATATCTCTTTAATTAAATCCATAAACCTTTTTTGCAATATCATATCCTAATTCTACAATCCTGCGTCCAAACTTTCCCGGCAAATTCATTGATCTGCCAAGGATATGGGACCTAACTCTTTTATAAAGACGTTTATCATAATTCTTCAGGTATTCCCAAAGCTCGTCTTTTTTAGCCAAGCTTTCCTGACTGCCCTCTTTAATTAAAAACACTGAGCATATAACCAACATCATGGATAAATACTTAACCATATAATTTCTAAGCTTTTTGCTTTTAATTTGTATAAGATCATGGCATTCAATCATTATCCTTGTAACTCTAAGCTGTTGATCAATTCTACTAATCATAACCTGCTCATTAACTGACTGATCCGATCTTCCAATAAAATATCTATATAGATTTACATCCATATAATACAAGGTTCGCACATATGGGAGAGGCTGATAAACAAAAATATTATCCACATAGAAGGTATGCTTTGGCAGCTTAAATCCACAATCCTTAAGTAGATTTGTCCGATATATGGTAGCATGCATAAGGATGTTTTGGCTTTGTCTAAAGCGCATTATTTCATCCCAGGTAAATATCTGATCCTTAGGTAAGGCCTTATTGTAGCTAATTACCTTTTTCTTTTTTGCCCCTACCTTTTCATACACATAATTCGCCAGAAACAGGTCTGGGCTCTTACCATCTGCTATTAATTCCTTAAGCTTCTCTAAAATCTGATGCAGTGCCTTTTCCTTAACCCAGTCATCACTATCTAACACTTTAAAGTATAGCCCAGTAGCATTTGCTAAACCAGTGTTTACGGCTTCACCATGACCACCATTTTCCTGATTTATCAAACGTACTATTTTCGGATACTTTTCTTGATATTCTAATCCAATTTTCTCTGTATCATCTTTTGATCCATCATTTATGATAATAATTTCCAAATCATCACCAGCTGATAACAAGGTATCAATAGCTTTTCTCATATATTCAGCTGAGTTATAGCAAGGTACTGCTACTGTCATTAATTTCATCCTTAACAGCTCCTCTTTAAATTAAATTTTCAGGGTTTAAGCATTCTAATTCCTTAACTACAAATCTTCCATCCTTACGTATTAATACATCATCAAAATAAATCTCTCCACCACCATATTCTGGTGTCTGTATACATACCAAATCCCAATGGATTGCAGAATGATTGCCATTAGGAGCTTCATCTTCATAGCAATTTCCAGGAGTAAAGTGAAAAGAGCCCATAATCTTCTCATCGAACAGTGTATCCTTCATTGGCTTTAGTATATATGGATTTACTCCAATGGCAAATTCACCTATAAAGCGAGCACCCTCATCAGTATTTAAAACACTATTAATTCTTTCTGTATCATTGGCAGTCGCCTCAACTATCTTACCATTTTCAAATCGAAATGAAATATTCTCAAAGGTAAATCCTTGGAACACTGCGGGAGTATTATAGGTTAGGGTACCATTAATACTATCCCTTACTGGAGCTGTATATACCTCTCCATCAGGAATGTTTCTTTCTCCTGCACAAATAATTGCAGGTATGTTCTTAATTGAGAAGCTTAGATCTGTACCAGGACCTTTGATTGTTACTTTGTCCGTACGGTTCATGTAGTCAACTAAGTTTTTCATGGCCTCATTCATTTTACCATAATCCAGATTACATACCTTAAAATAAAAGTCCTCAAAGGCTTCTTGGCTCATATTAGCCAGCTGTGCCATTGATGAATTAGGATAGCGAAGCACAACCCATCTCGTCTTCTTAACACGTATTTCGTGATGTACAGGTGTCTGATAATATGTTTCATATAATTTCATTTTATCCTGAGGAATATCTGCATTTTCAGAAATATTATCTGATCCCCGTACTGCTACATAACAGTCCATTTGCTCCATCTCAGCAGTATCGATTCTAGCTGATAATGACATCTGTTCCTCTGAACAGTTAAGAAGGACTTCCCTTAACAATCTAGGGTTTGTATAATGTACAAATGGAACCCCACCTGCACTATAAACCTCCTTAACAAGCTGTCTAGCCAGATCCTCAGTAGCCTCTCCTATATAATGTACATAGACTTTATCTCCCTTTTTAACATCCATTGAATAATTCACTAAATTATTCGCAAGCTTTTTAATTCTTTCATCCATTTGTGATATCTCCTTTTCAATATTCTATATTACAGACTAGTACGACGCATCTTATCAAGAGCTATTATTTCCATAGGTCGAAGGATTATATCAAGTTCAATCTAAATAGGAAATAAAAATGTTTCCAGCTGTTTCAAATAATTGTGTACTGTCTTGTATACGCATTTTAACTGACTTTCCTTGGTTTGGATCAATTACAAAAATGTTATAAGCATCAAATCCATATATTAAAACTGCATCATCTTGGCCAGTCATGGCAATTACAGGTCTTCCCATGGACACATTATATAATACCTGATCCAAGGTTGCTCCTGTAAGGCTTATAGGTTCCTTACTTATATTACTAGCCAAAACATCATAAACTGAGGTGTTTCTAAAATCAAAGGTTTTATTATCTATGTTCTTACCAGCATAACTAGCTAACAGCTTAATACAACTTTCTATAGTGTTTGATGAAGTAGTTAAATTCATTGTTTCTAATTCACTAATAACTCTCTTGTTTGCCTTAACACCCCGTTCCCATACCAGGTTGTTTGAGTTGGATAAAACCACACCAACACCTTCATCTGCAACTGCTATAGCTTCTGCTGCTTCATTATATTCTCCCTCTAGTTCTCCTAAAACATATGAATAATACTTCCTATGTTCTAGGTCATTATCTGCTGTCATATTGTCTATATCCTTAGGCAAACGCAGGGTAGGGTCTTCTGATATAACAGTATTTGTGGTTATAAGCGTATCTGGTACCTCCTTCATATCAAATCCCGATGAAAGATCCACATAATACTCTGTTAGAGATGACTCTGTAATCCTAGAAACTACATTTAGATATGGAACCTTCTCAATACTCCTATTCATAATATAGTCCATAGATGTAGAGGAAAAGATTTTGCTACCATCAATAACCTGTCTTGTAGCTCGATATAATTCAATTCTATTATCCTTTACATCAATCTCTATTATATAATAACCCTCCTTAGAATAAGCTTTTAGAACCTCTCTTTGGGTAGAGGCAATCTCGATTTTATTCATCGGAGCTATAGTTCTTCCATCTATTAAAGTAGTAATGGCATCCTCTTCGACAAATCCATATATAAGGTTAGTGTCTATCTTATCCAACAAAAGAACTTTATATCCCTTGGGGGCCTTGATCATCTGGATTTCCCCTGTTTCAATATCCATAAGCTTAATACTATCTGATTCTAGTGGTATCGAGCTTTCCTGCCATGCCACATATCCTTCCTGATAAAAGGCTAGAACATCATCCTTATTAATATTATCAGCCAAGGTCGTCATCTGTCTTGTAATCAGATCGTAAGCATATATACTATTGTATATTTGAAAATAAAAAACATCTAATGAATTGACATAGGCAAATTCCCCTAAATTCTCTTTTAGCTTTTGATATGGCTCATTTATAGGGATATAGACCTTCTCTTCAATCCTCTGGTCAGCCTGTATATATTTATAAAGAATCAAAGCCACTTTTCCTTCATATTGGCCACGATTCATATAACCATATACCATAAAATCTATATTACCCTCTGCATCCATATTCAATATTCTTATATCATGTTGATCATTAATATCTCTTATATAGTCTGTTTCTTCTTGACGAAAGGAAAAGACCTTCACAATTTCATTGGTCTCAATATTATAAAACCAAAGTTCATTGTTTCTTACAAAAGCAAATTTGTTATCATCTGGGCTAGACAGATAAGGGATGTCTGTATAAGAAGTAATACCCAGCTTTAACTGGCTCTTGGATACGCTTGCCAATTCAATATCAAAGAGTGCCTCCATACGTCTTTCATAATTTAACAAATACATCCTGTCAGCTGAATATCTAATACGATAATATTCCTTTACCTTGTATAATTCTGGTATTCCGGAAACATTAGCTCTAACAATATACTCAAGCATAACAGATGCTATATCTGGGTAATTCTCAACAATAGTAGGGATAGCCTTCGTAATAAACTCTGGCTTTAAATTCCCCCATGTTATTAAATCAAAGCTAGAATTTATATTTACATTTGCTAGGGTTGTATTGTCTTTTTTGCTGTCTGGTTCCAGATACTTTGCATATTCTTCAGCCTTATCTTTATCCTTTATTGCCTCATGTAATTCCATCACAAAATCAAGCTTTTCAGTCAAATAGGTATTCTCATGCTTCTTTATACGATGATAAAAATAGAACTTTCTGCTTTCACTGCTTATGAGTGTTATTTTTACAGCATATTCCTTGTCTTGTTGAAGCTCTGAACTCAGACTAATCTTAGCTATCTTTAGCTCATCATCTTCCTCAAAGACACTAACAGATCCTTTTTCAATTAATTCATTCTCCGTATATTCTCTAATTTCAAAATTCAGTTTTTTAATGTTGTATTGATTTTGCGCAATCATTACGTCATATGTTTGATTCGCCCCAATCGGTGTAAGAGAGTTTCTCATAGAAATTGCATCCATATTACTGCTATATCCATAGATTAAATTAATAACATTATTATCAGACCTTAAAGTAACCAAGGGAAATGTAGCATCTTCCATCTTGGTTGTATTATCTATATTAAATACCACTTCCTTAATATCCTTACTAAAATAGAAAAGAGAAGCAATAAATATAGCTACTAATATAATTATACGGTATACATGCTTAAGCAATTACATATCCCTTCCCGATTAAATACAATTCATAATTGACTTATCTGCTTAACGTCAACATTATAGCATAATTAATTAATATTTAATAGACTTCCTTACTATATAAAACATTTTACTTTGAAAATCTTTACTTTGAAAAGCCTTTTTGAATTACACTTTCACAATCAATTTATATTTGCATATATTGATATAAAAAGTTTAGGAGCAGTAGATGGAAAAAACACTGAACACATCTAACTCAGAACAAGATAAAGAAATAAATGCTCAGATGAACGAGGACAGGACTTCACCTAACAATGTTACTACACCCCGTCGCATTTCAACTCCAGGAACAAATAACATAACTACCCCAAATACTACAAATAGACAGATTAGAACCGGAGTCCCTGCCCCCCAAGATGCCACTCCTGGTACTGGTGTGCCTATGAATAGAGGTACGTCTCCAGGTACCGGTATGCCTATGAATAGAGGTACTTCTCCAGGTACCGGTATGCCTATGAATAGAGGTACTTCTCCAGGTACCGGTATGCCTATGAATAATGGTATGATGCCAGGTACAGGTATGCCTATGAATAGAGGTATGATGCCAGGTA
>CAZMYP010000026.1:0-11211 GCA_964570535.1 uncultured Herbinix sp. | reverse complement strand
AATGGTATGATGCCAGGTACAGGTATGCCTATGAATAGAGGTATGATGCCAGGTACTGGCATGCCTATGAACAATGGTATGATGCCAGGTACTGGCATGCCTATGAACAATGGTATGATGCCAGGTACAGGTATGCCTATGAATAGAGGTATGATGCCAGGTACTGGCATGCCTATAAACAATGGTATGATGCCAGGTACAGGTATGCCTATGCCTATTGCCACACCTTATAATACTCCTATGGGAATTCCGCTTGTACCTCTTTACGGATATGACAACTGTGAGGATTCAGATCAGGATATTGCATATTTTAAGCAGCTTTATCCAAGTACAGCAAGGCGTATACAAAACGAAGCAGAAAACGAATGCGATAAGCTTGAATTTGACGGAAGCATTATGTTTGATGAGTACCCTGACAGAGTAGCCTTAGATAGAATTATAGATCGTATATATGATAAGATTAAGGATATGGATGAATCTCCTCAAGTGGAAATTAATAGTTTTTACATGGCCCCCAGAAGACAAAGCTTATTGCGTGACTTAATTAACATAGTTGTTCTAAATGAGATATTTAACAGAAGACGCCGTTATAGAAGTAGGAGACGTTGGTTCTAAATACAGATTATAACTATAAATAATGCTTCAAACTATAAAGGTTCGAATCAGGAAGGCGACTAACCAAATCCTAATTCGAACCTTTCCTTTTACCAACCCTGATTAATTATAGGGGAAGCCAGATAAATCTCAGTCCTTTCAGTTTGCTCATCATATATCATTGCTATCTGGATATTAACCTTATAGCCTACTGTTTCTATATATTCATCAATCAAGCCTGTGTAAGCATATACAGTATAATCTTCTCCCTGTTCATAATGAAAAGCCTCTTCTCCCTGGAGCTCCTTAACCAGAAGTCTAGCCATATCTTCTTTATCTTCCCTAGACATTGACCCCATAGCAAAGCCTTTATACACAACATTAACCTGTCTGTTCTCTATGCCCAATCCGTCCAAGGATTTCTCAATAAGCTTACGATATTTTTCAACACTGTTAATTGATTCATTAATATTCAATCTAACAATAATGAAATGCTTCATCTTTACTTCTTTATCCTCTTCCTCCTCCAGACTAACAACTTTTATCATTGTATCTGCTTTTTTCGCTTGCTTATGATAAATATATTCAATATGCTGATTCTCTTGATTTATCGTAATATCACTATCCATTTTAAGCCCAATAGAATTAGCCAAATGACGGATGATATCCTTCTTGTCCGACTCAGTCAAAAATTCCATATGGTGTTGTGCCACAATCTCCAAATTGCATTCTACATCTTCAGTGTTTGCCTTAACAAATGCCTCTGCAATCTCAAAGTCTTCAAATAATATATTGTTCATTACAAGCTGTGTGACCACAGAAAGCCATAGGACTGCAACAATATATAAGGTGACTTTTGTTCTTTTTAAAGAAAAAGCCCTCTTAACACCCTCAATAAAACAGCTCATATTTGCCAGAATGTCCACCTCCATCTTTGTGTCTAGTAATTTATCTATTAGTATAACCAAAAACAAAGTTAATTATTCCTTTCCACTCAAGCAAATCACCACTTTACTATGATAGGGTTATTGTGTTACAATAAGTCAACACCTTATCAAAAAATGGTTCTTAAGTACTACCGAAAATGTAGCAAGGGGAGGTATCTTGTATGACCCAGCTTTCTCTTTACAGAAAAAGGTTTATTCCTAGTGATTTTGTGCATTTAAAAGACGATATTATCCTGGTCAACGAAGAAAATCTGATTATCACAAAATGGAGGCCCCTACGACCAAAGAAGGATATGGCCTGTGGCATCTCAGCATATTATATGAATCAGGGAGTCAAGGTAAGTAAGGTATATAATAAGGACCATAGCATACTCTACTGGTACTGCGATATATTCCAGATTAAGTACGGCTCTGATCCTAGCAGTCTTATATTTGAAGATTTATTGATTGATGTTCTGGTCTTTGAGGATGGTAGAGTAAATATTTTGGATATAGATGAGTTGGCTGATGCCTTAGAGAATCATCTAATCACAAAAGAGGAATCAATATATGCTCTTCGTATTCTTGACCAATTACTAAAGCTTATATACCAAAATGAGTTTCATACTCTTATGGCGCCTATAAACAATGCTGAAGCCCTTTATTCTTCTTCTAGCATTTGAACTCTCTTAAGATGCCTTTCACTACCTGAAAACTCTGCATTTAGAAAAGTATCCACTATTTTAACAGCTAATCCAGCGCCAATAACTCTTGCACCCATTGCAAGTACATTTGCGTCGTTATGGAGTCTTGTAGCTTCAGCGCTAAAACAATCATGACAAAGGGCAGCACGAATCCCTTTCATTTTATTGGCTGCAATCGAAATACCTATACCTGTTCCACAGATTAAAATACCCTTGTCACATTCCTTTTTTTGAATAGCTCTGCCAACTTCCTTGGCATATATAGGATAGTCACTAGAATCCTGCTTACCACAACCAAAATCCTTGTATTCTATTCCCTTTTCTGTAAAGTATTTTATTATTTCCATTTTTAAATCATATCCAGTATGGTCATTTCCAATCCCAATTATCATATTACATGCTCTCCTTTTCATTTTCTTCATTAAGTTTATATACAGTCTTTTTTACTAATCTGGCCAATTCTACATAACATTCCTCATAATCTACCAATGTACCTCCGTAAGGATCTATAACATCACCATCTTCCCCAGCATACTCCTTAATAGTATATACATTCATGGCGCTAGAGTACTCGTCCATTATCTTCCTCTTGTGTGTCATTGTCATGGTAAGTATCAAAGTATTGTCGTCTATCTCTACTTCCTTAAGACCCTTTGATATATGATTGTTGATTTCTAAATCATGTTTTTTAAGTATAACCTCAGCCTTTGGATTAATTGGTTCTCCAAACAGTACTACAAGTCCTCTAGAAAATATCTTGACATCACTTTCCCTATCAAGATTCTTAAATATTACTTCTGCCATAGGACTTCTACATGTATTGCCCGTGCATACAAATATCAATTTATTAAATTTTGCCATATTATTATCCTCCTATCACAAAGCTTAGTCTACCTTAACAACCTTATAGCCAGCAGCCTTTAGCAATCGATTCATAATTGCCTGTCCTAAGTCACCATTTGCAAAGCTTTCAGAAAATATATATTCTGTATGAATATCATCAAAGCTTCGTAAAACTCCATATAAGCCAGCGGCAATTGAATCATTATCCTTTCTTGATCCAATCATCTGTATAGAGCCATATTTATAGAGATCTTTTGTTTCCTCAGTTGCAATTATGCCTACACTTTTTCCATCCTTGATATACTTATTGGCTGCATCATTAATTGCTTGGGCAACCCTCTGTATATCCCCCTCATATATAGTTAGAGAACCCTCCGGAGCATAATGACGATATTTCATTCCTGGTGCTTTAGGAATAACATTTTTCTCTTGTTTATTGAGCAGAACTGCCTCATCATATCTAACTTCTCCAATAACATTCTCCAACATGGATAGACTAATACAACCAGGTCTTAATATAATTACTTCACCACTGGATAAATCCACAATAGTTGACTCCAACCCAAGTGTTGATTTTCCACCATCTATAATCATATCTACCTTACCATTTAAATCATCTATAACATGCTGTGCACTAGTAGGACTGGGTTTGCCAGAAACATTTGCGCTGGGAGCCGCTATAAAACCCCCAGAGCGGGCGATAAGGTCCTTGGCTATCTTGGATGCTGGAAGGCGTATAGCTACTGTATCTAGACCTCCCGTTGTACCATAAGGTACATTATCCTTCTTATTAAGAATCATGGTCAAAGGGCCAGGCCAGAATACCTGTGCTAATTTGTATGCCTTTCTTGGAATATCTCTTGCTATAATCTCCATATGTTTTGGATCAGCAATATGGACAATCAAAGGATTATCAGATGGCCTACCCTTAGCCTTATAAATTTTCTTAGAGGCCTCTGAACTCAAGGCATCAGCACCCAGACCATATACTGTCTCAGTTGGAAATGCAACCAACCCACCCTTTTGCAATATATTGGCGGCCTTATCAAGGTCTTCCTCCCTAATAATTCCGTTAATAGTTTTTATAATAATTGTATCCACTGTACTTTATACTCCTCTAATCTAAAGGAAAAACCCTTATTTCTTGCGTCCATTGTTCTCACATATGGGCAATTATATCATGTTTATAGATAATTTTCCATAAAATATTACTTCCTGCCCTTTTGCTTTCGTCTTCATTAGAGCTGGGCTGCAGGGTATTTAGATATTTTATGATACCCATATGAATAGCCCAGGCCATCCTATCCTGATAATCCTCGTCAATCAAAAGGTTAGCCTCTGTAAGGTTAGATAGATAACCACATTCAACTATAACTAAGGGACAGGTAGTACGCTTTAACATATAATAACTGGTGTTGGATTTTGCTTTTCTATGGTTTCCATCCTTAATGGTTTCCTTCAGCTGTTCCTGTAAGGTTGTAGCAAGTATCCTTCCCTCGTTTGACTGATCATGGTAGAAAACTTGGGCCCCCTTAATGCTTTCTTGTCCAAAACTGTTCTGATGTATGCTAACTGCAAATATAGCACTGCTGGTATTAATAATTTCTATTCTTTTCTTCAAATCAGCTCTTTTCTTATTTGAATCTGTCTCGGAATAAAGGCCCTCATCCTCCATACGAGTCATAATTACCCTGATATCATTTTGTTCCAAAAGGTTCTTTAGACGCAAGGCAATCTCCAGATTAACATCCTTCTCCAAAACATCATTAATTCCTACCTTCCCTGGATCTCTTCCTCCATGTCCCGGGTCAATAACTATGGTTACTTTAGCCTTGTCTGTCCCTATAAGGCTATCCCTAAATATATTTCTCATAACCTTAACCGATTGTTCTGATGTAAGAAGTCGAGCAAATAAAACTAAGAGCAAAAAAAAGATACTAAAATATTTTCTTTTCCTTTTCATAAATTTTTCTTCCCATACAGGTTTCCATACATCTTATGAGTAAAATTTATGTCCTATTCTAGTTGATGATTTTCTTATAATTACTTGTAATGATAAGAAAGCTTGCTGAAGCGCGTTCACGAAGTGATAAATTCATTACCCGTGAGTGTGCATCCTTGCGGAGCCTTTTTTATATAATAGGACAAACTTTCCTATTATATAAAAAATACTACTGCTAAGATAATATCCTTGGCAGCAGCATTCATTGTATTCTCTTCTTTAGTCTTTGACATATAACTAATTCATATAGCGAATAATAACATTCCAGATTTCTTCCTTTTCAAGGCCAAGCTTCCAGGCCGCTATACCTGACACATTGGCATCATAAATTGCCTTCATCTTTTCCTCAACTGATTTGGCATCTTCCAGCCATATCTTATAGGTAGCGCCGTCCTTCTCATATTCTCCATAATAGCTACCAATGGTATCGTTCCACTGGGGTTCCAAGCCGTTATCAACAAATATATTATAAGAAGGTGTCATAGAAAGGCTTTCACTTGTAACTTCACCATCCCTTGTCTCTTTCCACAGTCTGGAATAAAAGGGTATGGCTATAATCATCTTTTCTTTAGGAACCTCTTCTAAAGTATTCTTTATGGCATCCTTTACAAATTTAATAGAGGCAACAGGACCTGCTATATCCGAACCACTATAATGTTCATCATATGCCATAACTATAATATAATCAACTATCTCCGCCTGCTCTTTTCTATTGTAATGTTTATTATAAGGAGCAGGAACATAATTATCTACTGATAGAACTATACCATTATTTCTACATTTAACAGAAAGCTCTCGTAAAAATTGAATATAATGTTCTCCTGTCTTGGAAGGTATATTTTCAAAATCTATATTAATTCCATTTATTTTATAATTAATAGCTGCTTCAACTAAGGTATTGGAAAGATTCTCTCTGCGAGAAGTATAAGATAGGAGCTCATTCATATCAACATCAGAATTAAAGTCATCTACTAAGGCCCAAACCTCAAGGCCAAGACCTTTTGCCTTATCAACGTACTCCTGACTCGCTAGGGAATCCATTGTACCCATATTATCAATTATAGTAAACCAAGTTGGTGATACTATGTTAACTCCCTTAGTTTGACTTATTAACCCCTCTAGCTTGCCTGCTGCATCCAAATTAAAAATCTGATGAAATACCATATTGATTTTATCAGGTCTTGTCTGTGATGTATATTCTGGATATATAAATTCACTTTGTATTTCCTTATAGTAGGATTCCTTAATAAACTTTTCTCTTATATAACCAACAATTCCGTCCTTAGTTATAACCTTTGCAAAACCTTTTGTTGGAGCCTCGTCCTTAGTAGTATACATAAGCTCATAGCCAAGAGGGAGCTGGGTTAAGATAGGGTCCTTAATGCTTGGGCCTGACCTTAACTGAGTAGCCTTTGTAGTCTCTGTAAAAAGATATTCACCCCATTTATGATAAACAACTACACGATTTGGTTCTCCATAAAATTCATATTCTAAATCAGAATATTTTGCCACAAAATCCATGGCAATATATACTTCCTCTCCAAACAGCTTTAGAATAGGATATTCAGAAGCCGCATCTGTCTTAATCATACTTTTAGTTATTGAATATTTATTACCTACAGCCTCTGCTCTAATAATCTCAGTGGGTGTTGTATAAGTCAGTATATTTTCATTATAATCCCAATAAAATTTATGATTAAACTTAGTAATTACAGTATTATAATCAATATACACAGTACCATCTGCAATAAGTCCCGATTTATCATATATTTCATCATTAAGTATTATCATTACCTCTGAATCATCTATATTATAATAGTCCGTTAAAAGCATACTCTCATTATTTGGTCTTAATTTTTTAACTAGGACAATCCCAACTCCTATGGCAAAGATTAAAATTGCGATAATTATACCTACTACTGCAATTTTTATTTTTTTATCCATATTATCCTCCAATTGCCTGCTCTATGCAGTGGATTTTCTCTGTTTATCAGTAAAACGAATTTTCATATTCTATTATAGCATTTAATTAGACAATCGTCATTATAATTTTCGACTCTTATTGAGTATGAATAACTACTATTTTTCATCTTTATAGCTACCGCCAACCACTGTTTGTGGTTGGCGGCACATAATTTATAGAGGGTTTTAGGTCCAGTCCTGACTTTAGTAATTATAGTATTAGTGTTAACATATGTATATCGGATAAGAAGGATTGTGATATGCTATACTTATCCATAATACAACCATACTAAAGTACCTTGTGTTATCCAAATAGATTATAAAACATCTTATAGGTTTCTTTTGATAAGCTTGCCGGATCAAACTCAAAAGGTATTCTAAAAAAACGTCTTTCCGTTATATTGGCCAGCTTCATTACTTCTCTTCGATCTGCAAAGGGAATCATATGTATCCAGTTTTTGCTTCCTTTAATATCCTTAATTGATTTAAGAAAGGTAACCATCTTTCTTTGATTCCATAGCCCACGATCTCCCAGAATTATTTTACTACCGCATCTAATAAATTCTTCCTTAAAAGAAGTATAATTTGTGCCAAAATCAAAGATATAGCATTGATAGTCCTCATTAAGAATGTCAGAAATACTTGTTGCCGAAACCTGCTTATAATAGGTTATTCGATCAAGGCTAAAGGATTGATTATCCTCCTTACTTCATTCATACTCATCTTGTAGCAGTTCAAAATCCATATTATTGTTACATTCTATAAAGGCTGTATTTAGCCTTTTTTCTGCACTAAAATAATAAGATAAAAGCATACCCGTATATGTTACCCCGACTCCTCGATTTATACCTAATATACCGATTGTGTATGCTTTTTTTGAACCAGTATTATATAGTAGCCTTCTTAAGAGCATTGGCTTCATCCTCAAAATATCACTCCTTAATTGCAACCAGTGCCCCTAGTTCCCGGAAGAATTCCTGGCTGTTCTTGTCCTTTGGCTTTGCAAAGGGATCTGGCTCATAGGGTATTCGAAGGCAATTTCCAAATATCATACTTTTTATAACCTGCTTATATTGTCTACCATCTACAAAGTTAAACAGGTATATAATATCGTTATATTCCGATACTAAATCTAGTGCCTCTTCTGAATAACCAAGTTCCCAATCCTTCGCTCCAAGTACAAGTATCTTTATTGAAGATTGCAGAAATTGATTCTTATTGGACATATTTAAATCACCATAATCCTTAATCACTACTTTGTACTGTGGTAGCTTCTCTTTTTGTACATAGTCCCCATTGGTCATGGATATTCCCTTGAGTTTTACTAGGCCCTTATCTTTTTTAATTCCAAAATATCTGCTCTGAATCTGCCATAAGCACCTGCTATTATTCTGCTCAATATAGAGACATTCTAAATTCTGCCCAACAAAGTAGTTACCAAGTCGTAAACACATATGAGTAGTTCCAACTCTGGATTGTGATCCTGCAATCCCTATTTCAATTGACGACACGTTGTTTTTTATATGTTGTTTCTTTTTCATGATTGCTGATAATTGATATTCTAATAGGGATACAGAAGCATACCTTTGAAGTGGGTCATATCTAAGGCACCGACTAATTATTTGTTTGAGCTTTTTTGAACTGTTTGAGATAAAATCAATATGCTTTAATCGCTTATCCCTTATACTTATAGCCTTGCCAGTAACCATAAAATATAATAGCATTCCGATGCCATATACATCACATCTTTCATCAACACGATTATTATAATATAATTCAGGTGCAGCATAACCTATGGTTGCATAAAATTCGGAATTATCATTAAGCTCATCCTGAAACATAGCACTGCCAAAATCAATAAGCTTTAATTCATTATCGGTTATGATAATATTGTCAGGCTTAAAATCTAAGTATAATATTGGTCTTTTAATGGAATGTAGATAAGTGATTAAGTTACAGAGTTGAAGTGCGAAATGAATTATAATATCTTCACATAGATAGGTTCTTTTTGTCACATACTCTCTTAAGGTATCTCCTTCAAAAAATTGTTCAATAATATAGGAACCATCTTCACCTTCTTCAATATCATAAACTATAGGAATACATGAATGCTTAAGGTCTTTTAGTATCTGCGCTTCCTTAAGCTGTAGATTGTATAGTGGATGATGCTTTGAGATATGCTTAATTACCCTAAACGAATTTAACTTGATATGTTCTGCCAAATAAACCTCAGCTGTGCCTCCTTGGCCAAGATTCTTTATGATGCGGTACTTGTCAAACCATATTTCCTGTGGCATTCACTCCTTTCCTATCAGCAAACTATGTTTACGTATCATCAATTTTCATTGTAGCCATTTCCTGTAAGTTAGGCAAGGTTTTTGTCCCTTTGAAATTACAATCTGTTTAGTTTTACAATCTTTTTGAAGTTTTATGTACAATTTGACAGTATTACATCAAATAACCATTATAAACTCCGGTATTTATCTAGTATTTTGTTAATATAAATTTCACAGTTGGCGTATTGACTTTACATCCTTTTTAACTTATACTCTTTTTACACCAATGGTTGATTTTAGTTGTAACTAAAAGATCAGTTCCTGTTAATATAGAAAGGGGTGTACTCTATGAAGATAGAAAAGATAAGTGACAACCAGATTAGATGTACCTTGAATAAGAGTGATTTGATAGACCGAGAATTAAAAATCAGTGAATTGGCTTACGGATCAGAAAAAGCCAAAGCATTATTTCGTGATATGATTCAACAGGCTTTTTATGAATTTGGTTTTGAGGTTGATGATATACCACTAATGATTGAAGCCATACCTATATCTACAGAATGCTTGATTCTGGTTATTACTAAGGTAGATGATCCAGATGAACTAGATACCCGTTTCTCTAAGTTTTCTTCCTTTAATAGCCATGATTCATCTGATAAATCCGACGAAGATTCTTATGCCGATGAAATCATTAACACCTTCGAATCTCTAGATGATTTTTTAGATGATAACGAGGATGATTCCAAGAAATTAACTGATGCCGGAACCACTGATACAGATAATATACAAAATGTAAAGATTTCTACTAATTTAATTAAAGTATATTCCTTCAGTTCACTTGCTGAGGTTACTAATTTAGCTAAGGTGCTACAGGGAATATATCAGGGTACCAACTCCCTATATAAGGATTCTGTTACATCAACTTATTATTTAGTCGTCAGTATATCAAATCACACACCTGAAGAATTTAATAAAATCAGCAATATAATCTCTGAATATGGTAAGACTGAGCGTACTACCTATGCTACTCAGATTTACTTTCAGGAGCATTATGATATTATTGTGAAGGATCAAGCTCTACAAGTCCTGTCTGTCATGTAATGGTTACAAAAAAGGCATACCATATTGCAGTATGCCTTTTTTTGAGCTTATATTTACTCACCAATCTGAGTTGCAATTCTATCCATAAGTTCAGCAGGATCTAGTCCGTGTACCATGGCGGCCTCTTCTAGTGTCTCTGCCTGAGCAGAAGGACATCCAAGACAATGCATACCCATATCAAGTAAAACTGGAATAATATTCTGATTCATGCTGATTGCCTGTGCAATGGTCATTTCCTTAGTAATTGTTGCCATATAATTACCTCCTTAGGTTATATTCTTATTTGTTTCATTATAAATAATATTAGACTGTGATAAAGTAGCCTAGGCAACATTATATTTCATTCAACCTTCTACGTCAATAATTTAATTAATATGTTTTTACACTTGCATATTTCAATTACCTATATTAAAATTAGATAGATTGTTATTACAAAGGAGGTATTATGTTATGGCATATGTAATTAGTGATGAATGCATCACCTGTGGCGCTTGTAAAGAAGAATGCCCTACCAGTGCAATTTCCGAAGGCGCTAATAAGTATGATATTGACGCAGATATATGTATAGACTGCGGCGCTTGTGCAGAAGTTTGCCCTACCAGTGCAATTTCTCCTCAATAAATATCTACATACTAAAAACAAAGAGCTATATAAACACGTTGATAGAATAAGAAATAGCTTACCCTTTGATTCACTATAAGGAGTAAGCTATTTCTTTCTATTTACTAAATAAACACCATGGGCAGATACACGAACTGTAGCATGAGCTCCAGGGCTAACATTAACAGTACGTATCAGTTGGC
>CAZMYP010000025.1:13415-27302 GCA_964570535.1 uncultured Herbinix sp. | reverse complement strand
TCCAGTAGTAGCTTAGCCTACGGGGCATCCCCAATTACTATCAAAGAGGTAGACTACAGGGATGAGAATATTATCGTTAACAATAATGGTAACTCAAGGATTTTCTTTGCTACTGAAAATGATGCGGCAAGGAATAACTGGGATATTATGCCGGTAGATGATGGCCTTACAACAACTATAGATTTTTCCTGGGTTTCTCCAACAGCTGAGCAGGTTATTGTTATTAAAGGGGAAGACGATGTACAGAGCCGAGTTACATTAAGGGAAAGAACAAGAAAGCTAGAGGTTTCAATTAGTTATGACAAAATGACAAGTCTTGATAAGACAGAGTCTATTGCTGTACTTTTAAATGTTATGTCAACTGCGGGAACAGGTGATAAACCCATTACTTTTTTTGATCTTGAATGGAAAAAGGGTGAAAATGGATCATGGCAAGAGACTAATGCCCTTACAGTAGCCCAGCTTGAGAAGCTTCAGATTAAAGGTGCTGATCTATATTTTAGAATTAAGGCAGTAAATGATGAGACTACTGCTACTAATATTCCCGATGGAACAAAGGGTAGAAGAATAAGCAAGGAAGTAAGATTGAAGGTATCTAAGAAGGCTTCTCCTGCTGTAGTTGGCATAGACGGGGAGGAATTCAAAGCTGATATTAAAAATGGCAAAGAATACCGTGTAACCTATGATGGAAAGACTACTAAATGGGTAAAGGTAACGGATAAATCAATTAGAAATGTACTTCTATCTGAAATGTTGAATGATGAATATGATGGATTTACGCCGGCTACGAAATTTCCCGAAATGCTTATTGAGGTAAGGAATTATGCTACATCAAGAGCAGCTGCATCTAAGACAACTGAAATAATATTAAAGCCACAGAGAACGCTTTTAGGGGAGGTAATCTCAGGAAATACTCCAGATAATCTTGATGCCTCAGACCCTAATATATATATAAACTATAATGGTACAGCAAATATAGCAGTAACTATTCCATCTGCTTCCTCTGATAATCCTTATCAGTACACCATAGTAAAGCCTGGTGATGACTTCAATAATGAGAAAGCAATATGGACTAATATAACAAGAAGAACAGCCGTAAAGATTCTTGCTTCTAGGTTAGCTGAGGGTAGTGAGTTATATATTAGGCAGAAGGAAATTAGATATAAGGTTGAGACAAAAACATCTCAGGAAGTGGATTTTGAGTTGGCATCAACATATGTTACACATAAGATAGAATACCCTTCAATACCAACAATATTGCCTCAGTCTTTTACATTTATTAAAGGAGTTTCAGAGGACATATCCTTTGATATTAAGCTGAACAATATAGGCAAGCTTCCTTATGAGACAACGATAAAATCAATTAAGCTTGGTACTAGGGAAATTAAGTTTACTGTTACACCAGAAATAACAGGAACTCTTGATCCCAATCAGGAATATACAATTAAGGTTACAATTAATAAAGATGATTTAAATGGTATGCCAAATAGCTATAGCAGAGCACTTTATGTTTATTTTGGCAATAACAATGTTAATAAAACTTCAGTAAAATTAGCAATACAAAGTGCTACACCTGCAGCAGCCTTGTCAACTAATTCATCAAAGGGAAACACAACAGATACTATAATAATAAACGTACTTACTGGTCCTAGGACAGGTAATATACTGGTATACACCAAGACTGTAACAAAGGTAGAAGGACTTAATACAGAGAATGTAATTACAGATGGAACCCTCTTTGTAAAGGATGGAGAGATTCCGATTAAGCTAGGGGAATATGTGACGGTATATGAGATAAATGCTACTACTAGGAAGGTTGCAAGATATAAGTCTATTGAGATTACAGATAGTTATTTTAAATAATTTGTCTATTGAGATTACAGAAAGTTATATTTATAATTGGTCTATAAGATTACATCTTAGTTTATGAGGAGATCATCAGTGACAGATAATATTAGAGATATATTTGAACAAAATATTGTTCTTCTTGGGCAAACTGACAAGGCAATCTGCTATTTTCGTAGGCAGCAGCATGATATTGCTCTTGGTATTATTGCTGATGCTATGGACCTTATTAAGCATTCAATAGAGGCAATTATAAATGACAGAGAGTATTTTAATCTGGTTTCTACAGATTCAGTTATGGAAATGCTAAGTGGCATATTGGATTCATATAAAAAAGTGGATTATATCCTCCTTGCAGATTTACTTGAGCTTCAGCTAGTCAACTTTATTATTGGAGTTCAGGAATTGATTATAGGCAAGGAGGAGATTAGTTTTGATGAAGAAAGATACCATGAGAACATTGAATTCCTTAAGGACAATAGTAGTGGACTTGAGAAGCTTTTAAATCAGCCAGTAGATCCTCAAGAACTGCTTATGAAAGGCTATAGGGTTGAATTTACCTCTTGTGGTTTGATGACTCTTGTTGCTCAGAATGGAGATGCTTCATTTTATTTTCATACCAATAATAGAATATATGCTGAAGCTTTTATGCTTGCAGGACATTGGTATAGAAAAGATTTAAAAGAATATATTATATATGGACTGGGCTTTGGGTATCATATACATGAACTTCTTAATATTTCTGACCAAGCCAAGATTACTATATATGAAAGTGATCTAAATGTGATTAAGCTGGCAAGTATATTTACAAGGCTTAAGGAACTTTTGGAAAGTGGTGGAAGACTAAAGCTTGTCTATGATCCAGAATATCAAGAACTAAAACAAAGGATTAAGAATAAATCCAAGGAAGAGGCATTTTTTGTTCACTATCCATCATTTCAAAATATCAGAAATGATGAAGGAAGAAGGTTAATGAAAAATCATGTTTCCTGGAATGCTCATGAAAAATAAGAACATGGATGTAAAAGGAGGAATCTATATGGTCTATATCCTAATTACCCTAGCTTTATTTATATTTGATGCTAATGTTAAGAACTATATCGAACAAAACTTTCGTATGGGAGAAACAAAAGATATATTAAAGGGTAGGATTACTGTTATTAGGCATCATAATAAAGGATTTTCCCTTAATGTCCTAGATAACCGACAAGATATTGTTAAAAAGGTATCGGTTATATTATTTGGTGTAATTGTTTTGCTTTTTATAATAATACTTCCTCAAAAGAGAAAACGCTTAATGAAGCTGGGCTTATCCCTATCCATAGGTGGTGCGGCAAGCAACGTCTGGGATCGTTTTAAAAAAGGTTATGTTGTTGATTATTTCAGTATTAATATTAAGCCGATTAAGCATATTGTATTTAATCTGGCCGATATATTTATATTTATAGGTGCTTTTATGTTGTTCCTATCCTCTTTCTTTCATTCTAAAAATATTGCTGATGTCAAAGAAAATATATAAGCTTATAAATTAGACAATAGGTGCAGTCATTAATGGGACTGCATTTTTCTTTTTTCTCAGTATTTATTTAATGTGGCAGACAGGGATAGTAAAAATTATTGCTAAAATTTAATGTGGTCACAAATTGAACACAGAATTTTAAGAACTATTTTATTGATTTATATTAAGACAATCAGTATAATGGGATTATTGCTTTGAATATATATTAAATTTACTGACTTTATATAAATAGTGAATAAAATTACAATGGAGGACTTAATGGATAATAAGAACAACAAGCAGCAAAATAAAAATGGATTACCTAATAGAACAGCTATAATCATTACTTTAGTATCAGCTTTATTTATTTGGTATATGATATCATTTATACAAGACATTATAAAGGAAAGTACTAATGAAGAAAAAACTTATGATGAGTTTATGGTTATGCTTGATGGTAATCAGCTAGAAAAGGTAGTTATAAGTGATGACATAATAAGCTTTACGCCAAAGGAACAACCTAAAACATCTTATGATGTAAATTATTATACTGGTAATCTATATGACCCTGATCTATATGGCAAATTATATGAGGCTAACCAAAAACATGGACTGGTCTATGAACGGAAGATTGTAGATAACAAAACTACTATTTTTGATATATTATCTATGTTCCTGCCATTTATAATGATATATGTTGTTATGTGGTTTGTCTTTAAGGCAGTATCGAAGAACAGCGGTGGTGTAATGGGTATTGGTAAAAGTAATGCCAAGGTCTACGTAGAAAAATCCACCGGTATAACATTTAAGGATGTAGCAGGACAAGAGGAAGCAAAGGAATCTCTTACTGAGATTGTCGATTTCCTTCATAACCCCACAAAATATACCCGTATCGGAGCGAAGCTTCCCAAGGGAGCACTTCTTGTGGGCCCTCCTGGAACAGGTAAAACTCTTCTGGCAAAGGCAATAGCAGGAGAAGCCAAGGTGCCCTTTTTCTCCCTGTCAGGATCTGACTTTGTCGAAATGTTCGTAGGTGTAGGTGCCTCTAGGGTTAGAGATTTATTTAAGCAGGCGCAGCAAACTGCCCCATGTATTATTTTCATTGATGAGATAGATGCAATTGGTAAAAGCAGAGATAGTCAATATGGCGGTGGTAATGATGAAAGAGAACAGACCTTAAATCAGCTACTATCAAACATGGATGGCTTTGATTCTTCTAAGGGCTTGGTGGTGCTTGGTGCAACTAACCGGCCAGAGGTACTTGACAAAGCACTTCTTCGTCCAGGTAGATTTGATCGTCGAATTATTGTGGACAAGCCAGACCTTAAGGGAAGAATAGACGTGCTAAAGGTTCATGCAAAAAATGTTCTTATGCATGATTCGGTTGATCTAGATGCTATAGGAAGGGCTACCAGTGGCGCCGTGGGCTCAGACCTTGCAAATATGATAAATGAAGCTGCTATCCTAGCAGTAAAGCAAGGACGTACTGTTGTAACTCAGGATGATTTGTTTGAATCTGTTGAGGTCGTTATAGCAGGTAAGGAGAAGAAGGACAGGATTTTAAATAAAGAAGAAAAACGTATTGTTGCATATCACGAGGTAGGTCATGCCCTCGTAACAGCTCTTGAAAAGCATGCAGAGCCTGTGCAAAAAATAACTATCGTTCCTAGGACAATGGGTGCCTTAGGTTATGTAATGCAGGTGCCTGAAGAAGAGAAATATCTTATGAGTAAGGATGAAATACTCACTCGTATTGTTACCCTGTACGGTGGTAGAGCAGCAGAGGAGCTTGTATTTGGATCCGTTACAACCGGTGCCTCCAATGATATAGAGAAAGCTACAGGACTTGCGAGATCCATGGTTACACAGTTTGGAATGTCAGATAAGTTTGGGCTTATGGGACTTGAATCAATAGAAAGCAAATATCTTGACGGAAGACCTGTACAAAACTGCAGCAATGAAACTGCAGGTGAAATTGATAAAGAGGTCTTGAAGATATTAAAGGAATGTTACGACAGAGCAGTCAAATTACTATCAGAGAACCAAGAAGTATTAGATAAGATAGCAGAGTACTTAATTGCCAAGGAAACCATAACTGGTGAAGAGTTTATGAAAATTTACCGTGAGGTTAAGGGTGAGGAAATAACAGAGGTTCATGAAGAGTCTGAGGGCGAGGACATAACAGAGATTCATGAAGAGTCTGAGGGCGAAGATACTGCAGAGGTTCACACAGAAGCTGATAAACTGGTATCAGATAAGGATAATGTAGCTAAGGAAGCTACTAAGGAAACATCTAAGGAAGCAGCCAAGGAAATAGACCCAGACACAACTATAGAATAATAAGTTTAAATAATTAACTCTAGCATAAGTTATTAGATATAATGAGATAGGCCGGCCAGAATTCTTACGAGTAATGGTAGGCCTCTTTTATGATAGATTGTTTCTCCATAAAACACGAACTATATTATTAGATGGTATTGCAATTAATATTTATCTTATATAGAATATAGATGAATTAAGAAAGGCATGGTTATATATATGTTTAATATAGAAGAAGAACTAAAATTAATACCAGACAAGCCAGGTGTCTATATTATGAGAGATAAAGAGGACACCATTATTTATGTGGGAAAAGCTATTATCCTTAAGAATAGGGTGAGGCAGTATTTTCAAAACAGTCGTAACCACACATCAAAAATCAAGCAGATGGTTGAGCTTATCGACCATTTTGAATATATTGTTACTGATTCAGAGGTAGAAGCCCTGGTACTTGAATGCAACCTTATTAAGGAGCATAGACCAAAGTATAATACCATGCTTAAGGATGACAAGACCTACCCATATATTAGGGTTACTGTTCAGGATGCCTATCCTAAGGTCTTATTTGCAAGAGATATTAAAAGAGATAAATCTAAATATTTTGGACCCTATACAAGCTTTGGTGCAGTAAAGGATATGCTTCTGCTGCTTAGGAATATATATAAAATTAGAACCTGTAATCGAAACCTTCCAAAGGATATTGGAAAGGAGAGAGCTTGCCTGTACTATTATATGGGCCAATGTGATGCACCCTGCCAGGGCTTTATATCTCAAGAGGAGTATGGGAAGAATATAGATCAGGTTATTCAATTTCTAAATGGGAATGACGGACCCTTAGTTAAGATGCTAGAGGGTAAGATGAAAGAAGCAGCCATGGAAATGGAATATGAGAAGGCTGCTACTATGAGAGATTTGTTAAGAAGTGCCAAACAGATAATGAGTAAGCAGAAGATTACTTATACTGACTTAGGAGACCGGGATATTATTGGCTTAGCAAAAAACAAGGATGAAGCAGTTGTACAGACCTTTTTTATTCGCAATGGAAAGCTTATAGGAAGAGATCATTTTTATCTAACAGGTATTGAGGATGAAACGGATAGTCGTATTATTACCAGCTTTATTAAGCAATTTTATGCAGGTACACCCTATATACCCAAGGAAATATTTCTTGAGACGGAGCCTGAGGAGGAAGAAATTATTAGGGAGTGGCTTAGCAGTAAAAGGGGACAAAATGTGTATCTGAAGACTCCAAAAAAGGGTGAGAAGGAGAAGCTGGTCGATCTTGCCAGGAAAAATGCCTTGCTTATTCTTAATAAGGATGCTGAAAAGCTAAAAAGAGAGGAAGCAAGGACCACAGGAGCTCTTAGGGAGCTGGCTGATTATCTTGATTTGCCCCTTGTAGAAAGGATTGAATCCTTTGATATATCAAATACCTCGGGATTTGAAACAGTGGGTTCAATGGTAGTGTTCGAACAAGGAAAAGCTAAGAAGTCTGATTATAGAAAATTCAAAATAAAAACAATTCAGGGACCCAATGATTATGCTGCCATGGATGAAATGCTTATGAGAAGGTTCACTCATGGTATGCGGGAAGCTGAGGAGATGAAAGAAAAGAACCTTGATGAGTCCTTTGGAAGCTTTACCAAATTTCCGGATTTAATTTTAATGGATGGTGGTAAGGGGCAAGTCAATGTGGCCTTGAAGGTATTAGAGGAGTTAAAGATGGATATAGCAGTCTGTGGTATGGTTAAGGATGATAATCATCGTACTAGAGGCTTGTATTATCTTAATAATGAGCTTCCAATTGATAAGAGCAGTGAGTTGTTCAAGCTAATTACAAGGGTACAGGATGAAACACATCGATTTGCCATAGAATATCACAGAAGCTTAAGAAAAAAAGGTCAGGTACATTCGATTTTAGATGACATTAAGGGAATAGGTCCAACCAGAAGAAGAGCCCTTATGAAGCATTTCCAGTCCCTAGAGGTCATAAAGGAGGCGGAGATTGAGGAAATCGAGAAGGTTCCTTCTATGAATAGGCTGGCAGCTACTTATGTGTATGATTTCTTTCATAAAAGTAAAACCCAATAAGGATTTACATTAAGCAGCATCTTATGTTAAAATGTGTGCAGATATACAAAAATAGTACAGGAAAGAGGATGAAGCGTTGTATACAGTTGATTTGGTTCAATTAATTAAGAAGACGAATTTAGAAAATTGTACTCCGGATATAGATATTAAGAGGATTAAGATAAGTCAACCGGATGTAAATAGACCGGCTCTACAGCTGGCAGGTTTTTTTAACCATTTTGATTCTGAACGTGTACAGGTCATAGGTCACGTAGAGTACGCCTATATGCAAAGTCTCAGCCAAGAAGAGCGTATTGCTGTTTTTAGTAAGCTTATGGATTATAAGGTACCCTGTATAGTATTTTGCAGAGACCTAGAAGTTGACAATGAACTTATAAAGATTGCCATTGAAAAGGGAATTCCTATTTTCAGATCAAGTAAAACCACCTCATCATTTATGGCTGAGGTTATCCGTTGGTTGAACGTAGAGCTAGCTCCCAGAATATCTATTCATGGTGTTTTGGTAGATGTCTATGGAGAAGGTATTCTGATAATGGGTGAAAGCGGCATAGGTAAAAGTGAAGCTGCACTTGAGCTTATTAAGCGTGGGCACCGTCTTGTTGCAGATGATGTTGTTGAAATAAAAAAGGTTAGTGATGAGACACTTATAGGAATTTCTCCTGATATTACAAGACATTTTATTGAGCTTCGTGGTATCGGTATAATCGATGTAAAGACCTTGTTTGGCGTAGAAAGTGTAAAGAACACACAGGCCATTGATTTAGTTATTAAGCTTGAGGAGTGGAGCAGGGACAAGGACTATGACAGATTTGGCCTAGATGAGCAATATATTGAGTTTTTGGGTAATAAGGTTGTATGTCATAACATACCTATTCGTCCAGGAAGAAATCTGGCTATAATATGTGAATCTGCAGCTGTAAACCATAGGCAAAAGAAGATGGGATATAATGCAGCACAAGAATTATATAAGAGAGTTACTAATAAAATAAAAAAGAATACAAAGAAGAAAAAAGTTTAATATTTTCGGAGGATATTATGGAGAGGTTATGTTTTGGTATAGATATTGGGGGAACCGGAATAAAGGTTGGTTTATTTAATTTTTCAGGGGATTTGCTGGACAAATGGGTAATAGAAACAAGAAAAACTGACAATGGTAAGGATGTATTAAGAGATGCTGCAGATTTCATCGAGAAGATTCTAGTAGATAAAGGTCTTTCAAAGGAACAGATAATTGGTATAGGAGTGGGTATACCAGGACCTGTTAAGGATAATGGAGATGTTTTAGAACTACCTAATCTAGGTTTGGGCTATTTTAATATCGAAGAAGAAATGTCAGAGATGACAGGAATAAAGGTAAAGGCAGGAAATGATGCTAATGTGGCTGCCCTAGGTGAACAGTGGAAGGGAAGCGGCAAAGGATTTATGAATATGGTACTGGTAACCCTTGGAACAGGGGTTGGCGGTGGAGTTATTAATCAGGGCAAGATACTTGCAGGAAGCGGCGGAGCAGGGGGAGAAATAGGACATATACCAGTCAATTTCAATGAGGAAGAGTTCTGCGGATGTGGAAAGCAGGGATGCCTTGAACAATATGCTTCTGCTACAGGAATAGTAAGACTAGCTAAACAAGCCATTAAGAGAGGTGATAAATCATCAACCTTAGCTAAGACTGAATATATCTCTGCAAAGACAGTGTTTGATTTGGCAAAGCAGGGGGATGCTTTGGCCTTAGAGGTGGTTGATGAAGCCTGCAGATACCTTGGAATTGCCCTTGCTAATGTGGCGCAGGTTGTAGATCCAGAAGCCTTTGTTATAGGTGGTGGTGTCTCAAAAGCCGGTGATATTCTTATTCAATATATTAAAAAGCACTATACTCCTTATGTAATGAATGCATTAAAGGATAGAACCTTTGTCATAGCCTCCCTAGGAAATGATGCAGGAATATATGGATGTGCAAGGCTTATATTATCATAAAATGTCAGTTGGTTGAATAAGTTTTAGAAGTATTGTATGATAACATATGGAGGTATCAATTGACGGATTTATTATTTAAAAGATTAAATGAGATTTTAACATCAGAGCAAATCAAGAGAAATGTATCTATGTCAAGTCATACGTCACTACACATTGGTGGGGACGCAGATTATATGGTTTTCCCCTCATCAATTGATGAGATTGTTAAGGTGGTTTTAATTTGCAAGGATAAGAAGATACCCTACTATATTATGGGAAATGGCAGTAATCTTCTAGTATCAGACCTGGGTTACAAGGGTTTAATTATCAAATTGGGAGATCAATTTTCTAATATTACTGTAAATGAAGACGGTCTTGTAAATGCCCAAGCAGGTGCACTTATGTCTAAGCTTTCAAATGTTATAGCAAGACATGAGCTAACAGGCTTTGAATTTGCTGCTGGTATTCCTGGAACCCTGGGAGGGGCTGTAGTAATGAACGCAGGAGCCTATGGCGGAGAGATAAAGCAATGCTTACTATCTGTGACAGTGATTGATTTAGAGGGAGCAATTCATACATTAAACAATGAAGAATTGCAGCTAGGATATAGAACTAGTATTTTACAGAAGAAAGAGCTATGCTTGTTGGATGCTACCATGAAATTTGATAAGGGTAATAGGCAGCAGATTTTGGACAAAATTCATGAGCTTAATACCTTAAGACAAACAAAACAGCCCTTGACTATGTATAGTGCAGGAAGCACCTTTAAGCGACCTGAGGGATATTTTGCTGGTAAGCTTATATGTGATGCGGGCTTAAAGGGATATCAGATAGGGGGAGCAGCAGTTTCTGAAAAGCATTGTGGATTTTTAATTAACAAGGATAAGGCCACTGCCAAGGATTTTATGACCTTAATTAAAGAGGTTATACGTATAGTAGAAGAGAAGTTTGGAGTAAGGCTTGAGCCAGAGGTAAAATTTCTGGGTACCTTTGATATAGACTAAAGAAAGGCAGTAATTCTATGAGGTTTGTTATTGTAACAGGCATGTCAGGAGCAGGTAAAAGCTCAGTATTAAAAATGCTGGAGGATGCAGGATTTTTCTGTGTGGACAACCTGCCCATAAAGCTAATAAAAAAGTTCGTAAAATTAATTATGCAAGGTAATAATGATAAGGTTGCCTTGGGATTAGATATAAGAAGTGGACAATCCTTAGATGAGCTGGATATGGTCCTTAAGAGCATGGTTAATGGCGGACATCCATATGAGATATTATTTTTGGATTGCTCCACTGAGGTTCTTGTTAAGCGCTATAAGGAGACAAGAAGATTGCATCCTCTTTCACAAGAAGGAAGAGTGGATCAGGTAATAGCGCTAGAACGGGAGAAGCTTGATTTTCTTCGTAAGGAGGCTGATATAATTATTGATACCAGCCATTTACTTATTAGAGAGCTAAAAACCCAAATAAATAAGATTTATATAGAGGATATGAATTTTAATAATTTTATGGTTATGATTTTATCCTTTGGATATAAATATGGAATACCTGCAGATTCTGATCTGGTCTTTGATGTAAGGTTTTTACCTAACCCGTTTTATATACTGGAATTAAAGGAAAAGACAGGTAAGGATATAGAGGTTAAGAATTTTGTTTTAGATTATAAGGTAACTATGGAGTTTCTTGAGAAATTAGAGGATATGCTTGGCTTCCTAATTCCACAATATATATCTGAAGGAAAAAACCAGCTTGTAATCAGTATAGGCTGTACAGGTGGTAAGCACCGTTCAGTTACACTAACTGAAGAGTTGGCAAAAAGATTGGCCGGATTAGGCTATGGAATTAAGGCAGAGCATAGAGATATTGAAAAGGATAAGTAAATATAATAAAGGTGCTGATGCAAATGTCTTTTTCACAAGACGTAAAAGAAGAATTAGTAATGCAAATTGGTGATGCAAGGCATTGTAGACTGGCAGAGCTGGCTGCAATATTGACCTATGGAGGGCAATTAGTAGAGGATAAAGCTCATTTATTATTACGGCTTCAGACTGAAAGTCATGTGGTTGCAAGAAAGTACTTTACATTACTAAGAAAAACATTTAATATAAATATTGAAATTTCAGTTAAAAGAAATAAAGCTAGTAAAGAAGGCCAAATATATACCTTAATCATTATGAATAAGGATATTATTCTTAATATTTTTCAAGCTACCAAGATAGATATTGATGACGTCGAGGATGGTAGAATCGGCAGTCCTAGCCAGCTTGTAGTTCAAAATACCTGCTGCAAGAGAGCATTTATTCGTGGAGCATTCATTTCATCTGGATCCATGAGTAATCCTAAAAAATCCTATCACCTAGAGTTTGTCACAGAGGATATAAAAAAGGCAGAGAAGCTTAAAGAAGTTATATTTGCTTTTTCTATAGAAGCTAAGATTATTCTTAGAAAAAGATATTATGTAGTATATATAAAGGAAGGCTCTCAAATTGTAGATTTGTTAAATGTTATGGAAGCCCATGTTTCACTGATGAGTCTTGAGAATGTACGTATACTTAAGGAAATGCGTAATCAGGTGAATCGGCAGGTCAATTGTGAGGCGGCTAATATTAACAAGACTGTTATGGCTGCATCAAAGCATATTGATGATATACTATATATCAGAGATAATGTTGGATTTGGAAACCTAAATGAAGGTCTAGAGGATATTGCCAGACTTAGAATACAGCACCCAGAAGCTTCTTTAAAGGAATTGGGAGAAATGCTGTTGCCACCAATAGGTAAATCTGGTGTTAATCATAGATTAAGAAAAATAAGTGTAATTGCTGAATATTTTCGAGAGCATAAGGAGGAGAACATAAATGTTGAAAAGAGAAATAATTATTAACATCCCCAATGGCTTAGAAGCTAGACCAGTTGCATTACTTGTTCAAGTAGCAAGTCAGTATCAGTGTAGCATCTATGTGGAAAGCGAAGAAAGAAAAGTAAATGCAAAGAGTATTATGGGCATGATGAGTCTTGGTCTTGCATCCGGTGAGCAAGTAGTTGTACATGCAGATGGTTCGGATGAAGAAGAGGCGATTGATAATATTGAAAAATACTTAAGCAGTAAATAGCAAAACAATTAGGAGTTCAAAATGCATAGCGTTTTGAGCTCCAATACTAAAGAACAGAATGAACATACATATTATACCTAGATATATTATGGACAAAATGACTATAATAAGTAGTATTAGTTGAAAGAGGTATCCTATGGAAGATAGATATAGAAGACGTAAAAAGAAATCATCAAAAAAACTGAGCATTATCCTCTTATTTGAGTTATTATTACTTGTCTTATTAGTTGGTTCTTATTTTATATTTATAAAAAATAAAGACAATAACAATGGCAATAATAATGTTGATAATACACAGGGAAATAAAGATAACAACAATAGCAATAATAAAGACAATAACAATGAAAATAATGATACTGAGGTTAAGCTAACTCCTGAGCAGGAAGAGGCTCTTAAGGAGCAGGAAAGACTTCAGCAGGAAATAGAAGAAAGAGAGGCTTTTATTGAAGAAGCCAACAAGCTAACCCTAAGCTATGATTATGATGGTGCAATTGAAATGATTAAGGGCTATAAGGGTGAGGAAGGCGGTTACGAGCTTTATCCAGCACTTGTTAAGGCAATAAAAGACTTAGAGGCAACAAAAGATACTCTGCTTTTATACGGTGGCTCTTATACCTCTGTAACTCAATTTAACCATGTTTTCTTTCATTCCTTGGTAGCTGATAATAGCAAGGCCTTTGACAATGACTATGATAGCGTGGGATATAATATGTATATGACCACCATATATGAATTTGAGAAAATGATGCAGAGCATGTATGATGATGGATATGTACTTGTAAGTGTCCATGATCTTGCTAAGCAGGTTACTGATGAAGAAGGTAATACAAAATTTGTAGCAGGTGAGATATACCTTCCACCAGGTAAAAAGCCCTTTGTATTGTCTCAGGATGATGTAAACTATTATGATTATATGGATGGAGACGGCTTTGCATCCAGAATAGTAGTTGGTGAGGATGGTAAGCCTACCTGTGAGATGATTTTAGATGACGGTAGTGTGGTCCAAGGTCCTTATGATATGGTACCGATACTCGATGCCTTCGTGGAGGAGCATCCGGATTTCTCCTACAAG
>CAZMYP010000025.1:8312-13405 GCA_964570535.1 uncultured Herbinix sp. | reverse complement strand
CAAGGGAATATTAGCCCTTACTGGATATGAGGGAGCACTTGGATACAGAACTGATGATCCTACATCACCAACCTATGAAGAGGATAAAGAGACAGTTAAGGAAGTAGCCAAAGCACTGAAGGATAATGGCTGGGAGTTTGCATCCCATAGCTGGGGACATAGAAATATGTTGGAGAAATCCTTTGAATTTATCAAAACAGATACTAATAAGTGGCTAGATCAAGTTCTGCCCTTAATTGGACCAACAGATATATTAATATTCCCAATTGGCGTAGATATTGAAAGGACCATGGGACATTATAGTAGTGATAAATATCACTTCCTTAAGGAGGCTGGTTTTAATTATTATCATGGAGTAGACTCTAAGCCATGGATGCATCTAAAGGATGATTATGTGAGAATGACAAGAAGGCCTCTGGATGGACAGGCAATGCTTCAGTTTCCTGAACGGTTAACGGATTTATTTGATTTAAATGAAATAATTGATCCGGAGAGACCGCCAATGAACTGGTAGAAATACAGTACAATTGATCTATAATGGGAATCCCGTCGTAACTTGGGATTCCCTCATTTGTTTAATATATTATCAGTGGATAAATCTATAATGCTTTATCTGCTTGGAAGGGGAGTAGCTATAATGAACTTTACACATTTGCATCTACATACAGAATACAGCCTTCTTGACAGCTCAGGTAAAATTAAAGAGATGGTGCTTCGGGCAAAGGAGCTAGGCATGGATAGTCTTGCTATTACAGACCATGGTGTAATGTACGGTGTCACTGATTTTTATAAAGCCTGTCTTTCCGAGGATATTAAGCCGATCATTGGATGTGAGGTCTATGTAGCACCTAATTCTAGGTTTGATAGAGAGCCTGGTGCTACAGAGGAGCGCTATTATCATCTAGTACTTTTGGCTGAAAATAATCAGGGCTATCAAAATCTTATGAAGATAGTTTCCAAGGGATTTTTAGAAGGCTTTTATTATAAGCCCAGAATTGATAAGGAGGTTTTAAGTCAGCACAGTGAAGGAATTATTGCATTAAGTGCATGCCTTGGGGGTGAGGTGGCAGTAAATATTAGGCGGGGCTTTTATGAGGAAGCAAAAAAAGCAGCCTTAAGCTATGTGGATATCTTTGGCCAGGATAACTTTTTTCTTGAGCTCCAGGATCATGGGATTGCAGAACAAAAGACTGTTAATCAAGGCTTGATTCGCTTATCAAATGAGACAAAAATCAAGCTTGTAGCCACCAATGATGTTCATTATACCTATGAAGAGGATGCAGATTCACATGATATACTCCTATGTATCCAGACGCAAAAAAAGGTAGCAGATGAAAATCGTATGCGTTACGAGGGCGGACAATTTTATTTAAAATCCCCTGAGGATATGCTGCAGATATTTCCTTATGCCAAAGAGGCACTAGAGAATACTTATGAAATAGCAAAGCGATGTAATGTAACCATTACATTTGGAGAATATAAATTGCCGGTCTATCCTGTACCGGAGTCTTATACAGCATATGATTACCTAAAATACTTATGTTGTGAGGGGATGAAGGAAAGATATAATCAGGTAACTGATGAGCTTTGGGACCGTATGGAATATGAGCTGAAAACCATCAGTGGCATGGGATTTGTGGATTATTTTCTTATTGTATGGGATTTTATTAAGTATGCCAGGGATAATAATATTATGGTAGGACCAGGACGGGGAAGTGCAGCTGGTTCAATTGTGTCTTATTCTTTAAAGATAACTGATATAGATCCAATTAAATATAATCTGCTTTTTGAAAGATTCTTAAATCCAGAAAGATTGACCATGCCAGATATAGATATTGATTTTTGCTATGAAAGAAGACAAGAGGTTATAGATTATGTTACGAATAAGTACGGCAAGGACAAGGTTGCACAGATTGTAACCTTTGGAACCATGGCTGCCAAGGCTGTAATTAGAGACGTGGGAAGAGCCCTGGACATGCCTTATTCACAGGTGGATATTGTTGCCAAGCTTATACCAACTGAAATTGGAATTACAATTGAGAAGGCCTTAAAGAGCAATCCTGAGCTAAGTAGAATATATAATGGTGATGAGGATGTCAAAAGACTTATAGATATGTCAAAAAGGCTGGAGGGACTTCCTAGGCATACATCTATGCATGCTGCTGGAGTGGTAATAAGTAAGGACAGTATTGTTGAGTATGTACCCCTAACCAGGTCTTCAGATGATTCTGTAACTACACAATTCACAATGGTTACCTTAGAAGAGCTAGGCTTGCTTAAGATGGATTTTCTAGGCCTACGAACCTTGACTGTAATCCAAAGTGCAGTGGCTTTAATTAATCGAAACAAGGAGCAAGGGGAAGCACTGAATATTGACAAGATAGATTTTGATGAAGCCAATGTATATGAGCTAATAGGATCTGCTAAAACTGAGGGAGTATTTCAGTTGGAAAGTAGTGGCATGAAGAGCTTTATGAAGGAATTAAGACCACAAAATCTTGAGGATGTAATAGCGGGTATTGCACTATACAGGCCCGGGCCTATGGACTTTATACCTAAATATATTAAAGGAAAGAACGAATCTGGCCTAGTTAGCTATGAATGTCCTCAGCTGGAGCACATATTAGCGCCAACCTATGGATGTATAGTATATCAGGAGCAGGTAATGCAGATTGTAAGAGACCTGGCGGGATATAGCTATGGTCGAAGTGACTTAGTTCGCAGAGCCATGTCCAAAAAGAAGGAAGACGTGATGATAAAGGAGAGAAAGACCTTTATCTATGGTAACGAAGAGGAGTCTATACCGGGATGTATAAAAAATGGTATTCCTGAAAATGTAGCCAATCATATATTTGATGAAATGCTGGATTTTGCAAAATATGCATTTAATAAGTCCCATGCGGCAGCCTACGCTGTTATATCCTATCAGACAGCCTATCTAAAATACTACTATCCCGTAGAGTTTATGGCAGCCTTAATGACTTCGGTAATTGATAATCCGGGAAAGGTATCACAGTATATCTATAACTGTCGGCAGATGGACATTGCAATACTACCACCGGATATTAATGAGGGAGATGCTGTCTTTACAGTATACAATGGGGCAATCAGATATGCACTCTCTGCAATTAAGGGAATTGGCCGGCCAGTAATAGAAGCCTTGGTAACTGAGAGAGAGGCAAGGGGACACTTCCAAAGCCTAAAGGATTTTGCTGACCGACTTTCTGGTAAGGAGGTCAATAAAAGGACTATTGAAAGCTTTATTAAAGCTGGAGTATTTAGTAATCTCCATAACAACAGACGTCAGCTTATGTTGAGCTATGTGCAAATCTTAGATCGAATTGCTGAAGAGAAGAAGAAGAATCTTACTGGGCAGATGAATCTGTTTGACTTTGCTGGTGAGGATGAGAGGCAGGATTATGAGCTTAATCTTCCTGATGTGGCAGAGTATAAGAAGGAAGAGATACTGGCTTTTGAAAAAGAAGTATTGGGCATATATGTAAGTGGACATCCTCTGGAGAATTATATAGAGAAAATCAAAAAGAATGTAACTAACTACTCCTATGATTATATAATTGATGAGGAAGCTAAAAGGCCTAAGGTGGAAGATGGTAACATATCCGTTATTGGTGGAATGATTATTACAAGAACCATTAAGACCACAAAAACCAACAGCGTAATGGCATTTATAATGCTTGAAGATATGTTTGGAACTATTGAAATTATTATTTTCCCTAGGGATTATGAGAAATATAAAAATATGCTAGAGATTGATAATAAGATATTTATACGGGGCAGAGTTACTATGGAGGAGGACAAGGATGCCAAGCTGATTTGTCAGGAGATAATACAATTTGACGCAGTCCCAAGAGAATTATGGCTTAGATTTAGTGACCTTTCGCAATATCAGAAGACCGAGAAGGAATTACATAACCTAATGGACGGCTACGATGGTAAGGATACAGTAGTTATATACTGTGAGAAGGAGAAAGCCATGAAACGTTTACCTAAAAGTAGGAATGTAGACGCTAATGAGGAACTAGTAGGCAAGTTAAGACAGCTTTATTCAGAGAATAATGTTATTATAGTAGAAAAGAGTCTTGTTTAAAAACTTAAAATGGATTAAAATACAACATAATAAAAATTAGTGGAGGTTTTAACAATGGATAAAAAAGTAAAAACAATAGGCGTTTTAACAAGTGGTGGAGATGCCCCAGGCATGAATGCAGCAATTAGAGCGGTAGTTAGAACTGCATTAAGTGAAGGGATTAAGGTTAAAGGAATCCGTAGAGGGTATATGGGATTATTAGAAGAAGATATCTTTGATATGAAGGGTAATAGTGTTTCTGATATTATTCAGAGGGGAGGAACTGTTCTTTATACAGCCAGATGTCCCGAATTTACCAAGCCTGAGTATCAGGAAAAGGGTGCAGATATATGTAGAAAGCATGGAATTGATGGGCTGGTAGTAATCGGTGGAGATGGATCCTTTAGAGGAGCTGCGGAGCTGGCTAAAAGAGGTATAAATACAGTTGGCGTTCCAGGAACTATTGACCTTGATATTGCTTGTACTGATTATACAATTGGCTTTGATACAGCTGTAAACACTGCTATGGAGACAATTGATAAGATAAGGGATACCTCTACCTCACATGAAAGATGTAGTATTATTGAGGTTATGGGTCGTCATGCAGGATTTATTGCTCTATGGTGTGGAATAGCAAATGGTGCTGAGAACATCCTTATAAAAGAGCGAAATGATTATGGTGAGCAAGAAATTATAGATAATATAAACCGTAGAAGAGAGACTGGTAAGAAGCATTATATTATTATTAATGCTGAGGGTGTTGGTGACACCTACCGTATTGCAAAACGAATCGAGGAAGCCACTGGAATGGAAACAAGGGCAACTGTTATTGGTCATGCTCAAAGAGGTGGAAGCCCCACAGTAAGAGATCGTGTATATGGATCAGCCATGGGTGCTAAGGCAGTAGATTTACTTCTTGCCGGAGCTAGCAATCGTGTTGTTTCATATAAGGGCGGTAAATTTATTGACTATGATATAGCAGAAGCCTTATCAATGAAGAAGGATA
>CAZMYP010000025.1:0-8302 GCA_964570535.1 uncultured Herbinix sp. | reverse complement strand
AACGTATATAAGAAGACGGCTTTGTTTAAGGAATACACAGGAGAATAATATATGAGTAAGAAAACGAAGAAATTCTTGTCCTATTATAAGCCATACCTGGGATTGTTTGCTGCAGATATGTTCTTTGCCTTATTGGCATCTGCTATATCATTGGTATATCCAATGGTTGTTAGGTATATAACCAATGATGTACTTGTTAACTATGAGATTTCAGAGTCCGCACCTATTATTATTAAGCTGCTTTTTGCAATGCTAGGGTTAGGGGTTTTAGAATATGTCAGTACTTTCTTCACTGCCTATAAGGGACATATGATGGGTGCAAAGATGGAATTTGATATGCGAAATGACATCTTTATGCACTATCAAAAATTATCCTTTAGCTTCTATGATAATCAAAAGACGGGCCAGCTTATGACAAGGATAACCAATGACCTGTTTGATGTGACAGAGCTGTGTCATCATGGGCCTGAGGATATTATTATATCTGTAATTAAGTTTGTTGGGGCATTCTTTATATTAATAAATATAAATCTGCCTCTTACACTTATTGTATTTTCCTTTATTCCTCTAATGTTTATATTCGCATTATTTATGCGAGGGAAAATGCGTAGAGCTTTTAGGAGAAACAGAGAGAAAATTGCTGATATTAATGCTCAAATTGAAGATAATCTATCAGGTATACGAGTAGTAAAATCTTTTGCTAATGAAGCTATAGAAATGGGAAAATTTCGAGAAGGAAATGCAAGATTTGTTGATAGCAAACGTAACAGCTACCTTAATATGGCGGCATTTCATTCTGGGTTAACTCTGTTTACTGGGTTAATTAATATATCAGTAATAGCTGGTGGAGGCTTATTTATTGCAAATAAGATTATTAATGTGGGGGATTTGCTAACATTTTTATTGTATGTAAATACTCTAGTAGATCCAGTTAAGAAGCTTATTAACTTTACTGAACAGTTCCAGAATGGTATGTCAGGCTTTAACCGTTTTTATGAGATATTGGAGGTTGAACCAGATATAGTAGACAAACCCCAGGCTAGAGAATTAAAAGATGTTAAGGGCATAATAGAGTTTAAGAATGTGTCCTTTAAATATAGTGATACCACTGGCGATGTATTTAGAAACATTAATCAAAAGGTTGATGCAGGTGAATATATTGCTCTTGTGGGGTCATCTGGTGTAGGAAAGACCACCATGTGCAGCCTTATTCCCAGATTTTATGAGGCTACAGAAGGAGTAATCACTGTGGATGGTATCGATATTAAAGATATAAAGCTTAAGTCCCTTCGTAAGAATATTGGGATTGTTCAGCAGGATGTGTATTTATTTGCAGGTACTATTATGGAGAATATTAGTTATGGAAATGCTGAAGCTACCGAGGAAGAGATTATTATGGCAGCTAAAAATGCCAATGCCCATGATTTTATTATGGAGCTTCCGGAGGGATATTATACTGATATAGGTCAGCGAGGGGTTAAGCTTTCAGGGGGACAGAAGCAGAGAATCAGTATTGCAAGAGTATTTCTAAAGAACCCTCCTATACTAATATTTGATGAGGCGACCTCTTCCTTGGATAACGAGAGTGAGAAGGTAGTCCAGGATTCACTAGAAAGGCTGGCAAAGAATCGTACAACCCTAGTAATAGCCCATAGATTATCTACCATAAAGAATGCCAAGAGAATTCTTGTATTAACTGAGAATGGTATCCAGGAGACAGGCACCCATAATGAGTTGCTTGAGAAAAATGGTGTGTATGCAGGGCTTTATAAGCTAGCCTACAGCAAGAAGGAATAGACATTTAGCTGAAGGAATACATAAGAAAGAATAAAATGAAATTAAATATATGAAACCTTTATGGGTGCAGTGACGTCTAATTATTACAAGGGAAGGTTTTGATTGTAGCTGCATCCAAATTGTCATTTACATCATTTGACAGTACATGTATACTATAATTAGCCCAAGTTATTGATTGGCTAGTTATTTAAGTATAGGGGGATAGTAGGATGCAAAACGATATACGAAATGACATTTCTGATCTTTCTCCTGCATATGAGATAGAAACCCTAATAAGGCAATATGGCAATGATGTGTTAAGAACAGCATATATGTATGTCAGGGATATTCATACGGCAGAAGATATATTTCAGGAGGTCTTTATAAAGGTAAACCAAAAGCTCTCTACCTTTGAGGGAAACTCCAGTATTAAGACATGGATTATTAGGATTACAATAAACTCCTGTAAGGACTTTTTGAAAAGTGCTTATCACAGGCAAGTCGTCCCCATGATGGAATATCAAGAGGATGCTATTGTAAGCGATTCTGATTTCGAAGAGGTTGAAAAGCATGATACTAATCAATTAATAAAGGATACAGTTCTTTCCCTACCAGCAAAATATAAAGATGTAGTGTTATGTGTTTATTTTCAGGAGATGACAATTTCAGAGGCTGCCCAAACACTTAACATAGCCGAAGGAACTGCTAAAAGCAGACTTTCAAGAGCAAGGAAAAAGCTTAAGGAAATCTTGGAAGGGAGGATATCAGATGAGTTTTGAGCAAAACAAAAAAAATGCATTAGAAATTGATGAATTAAATATAGGGTCCCATCTGAATTCTTCCTTAGAGCTGGATGGGATTAATGTGACTGAGGATTTAATAGCTAGAACTATGGAAGCAATAAATATGCAGAGTACCAAGGATTCAGATTCTATTAATGAAGATACAAAACAAAGCAAGCCTATTTCTATCTATAAAAAAACACAGTTTTTAGTTAAAGTGGCAGCAGCTGTTTTGATTTTAGTTGTTGGTATAAAAGCGGTAAGTATATTCAACCCAGTTGGAATGAAGTCAAAATCAGATAATTCTGCAAAACCTGAATCAAGCTTTATGGAAGAGGATAGGGCAGGGAGTATGAAAAATGCCGATACCAATGAGGCTCCAATTATGGATGATTTGGATATCTTCAATATAAGCGATGCACTGGATGAAGATATTGTTATGGATAAGGAATCTTCAAAACAGGAATATACTGCTAATAATGAAAACTATATAGGTGAGTTGACCTTTACTGATATTGCCTGGATTAGCCAAGAGAAAGCAGATACCATCACTATTAAATCCATAGTAACTAATGAGATAAGAACCATAACAGATAAGGAACAGATAATACAATTCTATTCTAAGATGGAGAATTACTGCTTTATGGAGGGGGCAGAGGATTTTACTGAACCACAATATAATATAAAACTTATGGGTGAGGATTTGGTCACTGAAATTGTAATTGGTTTAGGAGAAGTAGTAGTGAATTATACTAATAAGGATGTATCCTATGAAATAATATATAGCTCCACAGACTTAAGTATGCTTTTGGAAGGTATAAGAGAGTTACTGGTAAATAAATAAATTCAAGTGTCAAAAGACATGTTCTATATACTATTAATAATTGCACAAAACAGTTGAACTAAGTGAGTTAATCTGTTTTGTGCTTATTTTTTAGAATAGAGTCCAAGCGATTGACACCTGAATTAATTAATATATTTAAATTAATATAAATAAACTATTTCTTGTCAGTAGTAGCATCCTCTGAAATATCCACATTATCTTCATTAGCATCTTCGTCAGAGAAATCAGGATCTATCTCAGTTTCATCCATATCTGAAGCTTCAGGTTCAAGTACTATCTGCACATATTCTCTGGGTTCTTCTGTTTCGTCATTTTCCTCATCTGCGTCAAGATCATCAAAGTCATCAAAGTCATCATCAAAATCATCGAAATCATCAGACTCATTTGCTATAAATTTCTTATAAATATAATAGCCACCTGCTGCAAGAGTAGCGAGAGATAGGGAGCCTAATACAAATTTACCAAACTTTTTCATATAGATAATCATCCTTTCATTTTATATATAATTATATACTATTCTACCATTATAATTCTGCTTAGATGAAAAAGAAAGTAAAAGTTGAATTAATTATAAGATTTTACAAAATATTCATAAAGAAATTATAAATGAGGAATACTGTTAATAAAGACTTTCGCCAAAATAGTATTATATCTTTACTTTACTATATAAATATCATATTATTTAGATGGAGTCTTTGTTAAACTTCGATTCTATTAATAATTACTATTAAAACATTATAAGAGGAGATATGAAGATGGATAAGATGCATGAATGGCTAAGCTTTGCATGCGAAGCAGGAAACTTATTATTTGAATTTATAGGCGTAGTAATTCTTATATGGGCAGGTATGGTGGGGATTTATAACTATATAAAGAAGAGTCCATATATTAGGCTAGAATTGGCAAAAGGAATGGCATTAGGACTAGAATTTAAGATGGGTGGTGAAATATTAAGAACAGTTGGTGTAACTGGATGGACAGAAATCGCCATGGTAGCCGGTATAATTGCATTAAGGGCTGCACTCGCTTTTCTTATTCATTGGGAAATAAAGACAGAACAGAGGGAATTTGAAGCTCTTGAGAGTCAAAAGCATGAAGACTATGATGAAAACAACTCTTAATCAACTAATAAACATTTCAACTAGGTTTTGACAATTAGTTACTGTTATGATACTATATGTAGTATAATGTAACAGAATTTGTGCATAAGAATATAGGAGGAATTAATATGAAGAACATCTCGGGCAAGAAGATTGCACTGATTATGGTTTTGGCACTTGTGCTAACACCTGTGTTCTGGCTTCAGGGAGAAACAATTGCAATGGCAGCAGCTCCAGCCTTCAAAGAAACTAAGGTTGAAATTGTCGGTGGGGATGAAACTTACCAGCTAGATATCAAAAACAAGGTAGAGGGTAGTAAATATAAATGGTCCTCTACTAATACCAAAGTAGCCAGAGTGTCAAGTGCTGGCATTGTTACTTCAGTAGGAAAAGGCTCGGCGAAGATAAGATGTATAATTACATATCCCAACAAGAAGACTAAGACGATTACTAGTAATATTACAGTAGTTATTCCTGCAACAAAGGTTAGTATTAACAACGCCACAGAGGTAAACGGTGCACATATTCTAAAGTTAGGTGAAACCTATAACTTTAACAGGGATATCGTTCCTTCAAACTCATCCGATAAGACATATTGGTCCCTTGGTGGTGGTGATTTAGGATGTGTTCAGATAACTAATAGCTCAAGCGGTATTGTAAAGGCCAACAAGGTGGGTAAGGTTATACTTGTAGCCACAGCAGCAAAAACTGCTACAGAAGCAGATGCTGCAAAAAGTGTAATAAATGATGCAATAATAATTGAAGTTGTAGCTCCTACGGCATCAGTAGGTTATGCTGAAATAGTAGGTAGCACCGAAATTAAAGTTGTTTTTGATAGTCCAATTGATGAAAGATCAGTTATTGGACCAAAGAACACATTACTTGATAGTATAATTATATCATTAAAGAAGAATATCAAAGGAGTAATGGCTTCTGACCCAGGAAATATAACTGCACAGTTATCTTCTGATAAAATGACACTTATTATAACCTCAACTAATCGTTTTGAAGGAGAATACGGAATTAGCTTCTCCAATAAGATAAAAACAGTTGATGGGGTTGCTATTAAAGATTACTCTAAACAAATTAGTTATGTTGATAATGTTCCTCCGGAAGTTATATCTGTTAGTATGGATGATTCTGGGGTAGTTGATACAATTCTATTTAATGAAGCAATTAATTTTTCGGATTTTAAGGTACACAACGCAGGTATATTACCAGGTTCATCTACTACAGCTATTGACCCAAAGACAAAAAGCATCTTGGAAAATGAGAATAATTATATACCAAGTGAAGACAAGAAGTCTTTATCGATTAATCTGTCCAATATAGCATATACAGACTTTAACAAGATATTGACTGTTACATTTTCCGGTATTAAGGATATGTCAGGTAATACACCGAAGAACTATACTATGCCCGTAGTTCTGCAGACTGATAATACACCAAAGTCACAGGCTAAGCTTATTAAGGTTGAAAGAACAGCATATAATAATCTGACAGCAACCTTTGATCGCTCAATTAGTTTCGCAGGCTATGCCTCAATTAATAATGGTTCTCTTATGATGGGTACGATTGACGAAAAGAATCAGAAGCTCGTTCACTACACAATAAATGAAGCAGATTCAAAAAGAACAGGTACTCAGATAGTATCCATAAGTAGCTGGCAAGGTTATAATGTAGACCCTAAAGATACTACATCCTATATACCACAGAAAATGTCAGTGGGATTTGACGTTGATACAACAAGTCCAAACCTTATTACTTATGAATTTGATCCTGAGACAAGTGTACTTAGCTTGATCTATAACAAGGAAGTAATCTTGAGCTCTAATACTGGAATATTTAATGCGGATTTAGTAACGATTACAGATGATATAAGGCCGAATAATAATATCGCTTATGTAAGGATAGCATCAGAGAATCCTAAGGAAATTAAATTGCAAATGAGTAATATGACCTTATTTGGTAAATATACCTTTACTATGGATCAGTTCTTTGTTAGTGATAGCTTTAAAAACTATAGCATACCAAGAACAATAACTGTAAATTACAGTGCTGGAGCTAATGTGGAGCTACCTGGACCCTATATGATACACCAGTCTAAAACTAACCTTGGGCAAGTATATCTGGAATTTTCAAATAAACTAGATGTGGCTTCTGCACAGGACATACGAAACTATTCTATCTCTGGTGTTATCATAAAAAGTGCTAGAGTAGAGATGAATACAAAGACAGGTGCTACAGTTGTACTTACTGTAGAAGATGGATCTATTGATATTACCTTAGAAAGACAACTTAAGATTAGTGATGTCAAAAGCTATGAAGGAACACCGATAGCAGAAAGTACTAATGTTATATTACTAAATGAGAACAAGAGACCATCTTATATGGAACCACCAGTATTTAATAAGGGCAAGGATATTACTTTGAATTTTAGTGAGAATATAACAGGCTCTATGGTTGTTAAGGTTACTCAGATGGGTAGTTATGTATATGAAATAGATAATGTAGTAACTGTATCAGGAACCAATGTTATTATAACTCTAAGTAGCTCACCGATAAATAATTCTCACCTAAAGATAGATATTATTGAGAATAAGATTGCTGATTCAAATGGTAATCAATCTGCTCCAATGAACACTCAGATATTTGTACCTATAATCTACTAAAGAATAATTACATATTACCCCTTGGATATTTCTGAAATATCCAAGGGGTTTTTATTTATAATAGGAAAGTTCGTCCTATTATATAAAAAATGCTCCGCAAGGATGCGCACTCGCGTGTTTTGTATTTAGCCAGCAAGCGAACCCCTTTGTTAGATTGTGTGAAAGGTTCTGGTGAAAATATCGCTTTTGTTTAATAAGCTATCTATGGTTTCAATACCCAAACGTTCTAAAAGCTCTAGGACGTAGGGATTGTCAATTGGAGTAGGATATGTTGCTGTATATCCATATTCCTCGACATTTTTTCTTCCTTCTTCATGGGGGATAAGGGTCTTGGGTCCGCCTACGCAGCCATCAACGCAGCCCATACCTTCATAAAAATTGGCAGATGTATTACCAGCAAGCAAATCCTTAATCAAATCTCTACATGCCTTTACACCATCTGCCTTCTGGGTATGCAAGGTTATATGCCTATCTGGGTTTATTCTCTCTAGGGTAAGCTTTACAGCCTCGCTAACCCCACCAGCATGTGCATAAATCCTGCCAGCTCTAGAGGAATGATCTTTTTCACTATCCTCCATTTCCTCCGGATTGATCTCCATAATATTGAAAATATCCTGCACCTCTTGGAAGGTTAGAACATAGTCTACGGCATCTACGATATCCTTATCTCTTGACTCTGCTTTTTTAGCTAGGCAGGGGCCAATAAATATAGTAAGGGCATTGGGATGCAAAACCTTTATTGCCCGACCACTGGCTATCATTGGTGAAACAGATGGAGGAACATGGGGTATTAATTCATTGTAAATATTTTTAATCCAAGCAATCCATACAGGACAGCAGCAACTGGTTAATTGAAAATCCTCATCTGACTGTATGTTTTGATCAAATTCCAGGGCCTCCTTAAGGGTTAATATATCTGCAAATAAAGCGACCTCTAACATGCCATCAAAGCCTATTTTCTTGAAGGCATTTCTAAGCATTCCAGGAGTTACCTCCTTACTGAACTGCCCTAAAAAGGCAGGAGCAACTAAAGCATAAACTAAATCCTTATGGGAACGGGTGGCCTGTAATACAGGTATTATATCCTTACTTGTAGTGAGCCTTTTAGCTCTGCATTCTTGTATACAA
>CAZMYP010000024.1:26266-28535 GCA_964570535.1 uncultured Herbinix sp. | reverse complement strand
CTTACAAAGAAGCTATTGCTCCCATGGGTTGTAGTAAATATCTCCGCCTGACTCATAGGATCTTTGCCAGACAAGGTAATTATTATATTCTTTGCTGCCACTGATGAGTGGGTGTTATGAATTTCAAATTCAAAATTGAATATTGAACCAGCTTTTAATTCCTCAATATCAGTTTCATATTTACTTACTATAAGCCTTGGCTTGCTGGCGCTTCCAAGATCATTTTGAACATCTAAAATAGGGATATCAACAATATCTGATCCACCTGAATAGGAGTATTCAATGGAAAGATTATTTAATCCATCTGGTATATCATCAGATATAGTTAAGGGTATAGTTACTCTTGTGATTGAATCCGCCTTAAGTACTCCCACATATTGATAAGGATCTGATTTAACAGGAATAAAGGTTTTTTCACCCAAATTATTAATTTTAATTTTAAACTCATTTAAATCCATGGTGCTCTTATTTTCAATGTTAAAGGATACGTCTAGCTTTCCTCCCGCAACAGGCTTTTCAGGGGACTGCTTTACATTACTTATTATAACAACAGGCTTACCATCCTCAGAAATTCCTTCCGCTTCAATATCAGGATATATTGTTACTGTAGATTTGTATTCTACTCCCTTTTCATCAAAATAAACCAAATTGATCTTTAGGTCCTTTAGACCTCCTGTAGTCTCCTTGGAGATTATTAAAGGCAACTGTGTTTTCAGTACCTGATCAGGCTTAATGTCTTTTAGTCCTATATAATCAGTATAGTAGTCCTTAATAAATTTATCTGTTCCTATACTGGAATCATCCACAGAAATCCTAGGATCCATAGCAGCTGAATTACCACTATTATTAATATTAAGTATTAATCCTAGTTTATCACCGGGCTTTGCTTCCTTGTTAAAGCTAAAGCTTTCAAGAATAAGATTGGGGGCATCAAGATTTTCCCTTAAGGTTATATAAATATCATGACTTTCCTGGATTGTTTCTCCTTCCTCAGTCTTATGAGTAAGCTTAATTGTTACTGTTTTAATTCCAGGAGTCGCTGTAGGTAAAATCTTAATGGGCAATTGTATGGGGGCTTCTTTTCCTGCTCCAATATCTTCAACCTTTATGTTTTTTGTTGAGTATCCTGCTATCATTCCTGTATCAGCATAATCAACACTTATATACACATTTCTAGCTGTTACTTCACCATCATTTTTTAATGCAAAGGATAATTTCATATCCTGACCAATAGTTGTATTGTTAAATGACATCTTGTTAACACTTAATTGTGCTGGATCCTTTTCCTCAAGTATCTGTGTGTTAACCTTTAGCTCAGTTGATACACTAAAATCTCCATCTGTATTAGTAAAGGAACTGCCTTGAATAATTAAATTAATTGGATAGCTACCAATCTTTGCTGTCTCTGCAACAACAACATCCATTTCTATGTATTGATTAAAGTGTTCATATATTGAATTAAGAGGTACGTCTAAGTTCTCTGTCCTTAGAATTGGAGAAGACAGAGTATATGGGGAACCAGAAGCATCTGCTATGATAATTGGTGAGCTTATTGTTGCTCCAACCGCTCTAATGGGAATCTTGATTTTTCTTGTTTCTCCGGGAACCAGTACAATACTCTCGGGATTAGGGTTAATAACATGAACCCCCTGTGCCAACACCTGTGTACTGCCCAATAAATTCGTTAATAGTAATAAAGTCAAACATACTGTTATTAGCCTTTTAGCCTTTCTTCTCATAAAAACTCCCTCTACTTCCTATATTATTTCATTTCAAAGCATCAAATTGTTATTATGTATTAAATATTTTATCCCGAATTTCCTACAGGTAAGGCCTCTTGCCCTATAAGAGCTTCTTCCGTATTAATATCCGTATTCTCTTCAGTGTTTAGTTCTACAATTTCTTCTATCCTTCCATCAAAAATATGGATTATACGATCTGCATATTTTGTTAAACCACTGTCATGAGTAACCATAACAATTGTCTGGTTTTTTGCTTTTGCCATATTTCTAATAATATCCATTACTTCCTTACTTGTTTTAGAATCTAGGTTACCTGTGGGCTCATCAGCAAATACTATCTCTGGATTACTTACAAATGCTCTTGCAATACCAACCCTTTGCTGCTGGCCTCCGCTCATTTCCTTTGGCTTATGCTTTAGGCGTTTGCCCAACCCAACATTTATAAGCATATCTCTGGCCATCTTTCGCCTTTTTTTTGTATTTATATGCTTAAATAGCACTTTTTCAACTATACTATAATAATTATA
>CAZMYP010000024.1:0-26256 GCA_964570535.1 uncultured Herbinix sp. | reverse complement strand
GTTCTACATTCTCAATAGCTGTCATAGAATTTAGCAGGTTGTAAGACTGAAATACAAAGCCTAAGGTATTTTGCCTAAACTTTGCTAGGCCCTTCTCACTCATCTTATGTATATTGCGTCCTTTAATCATAATCTGACCGCTACTAAGCTTTTCGATGCCTGCCATAAGGTTAAGCAAGGTGGATTTGCCTGAACCTGATGCACCATACAGACAGCAAAACTCTCCCTTTTTTATAGAAAAGCTCACATTATCTACTGCTAATATTCGCTCCTTGCCCATTCTATATACCTTTTTAGCATTCTTAACTTCAATTACATATTCATTTTCTTTTTTCATTTTCCACCTTCCTATTGTTTAACCTAAGAAGCAACTACTTATAACCTATAATAAAATACTTAAAAAAAACCAGGTAATTTCTTAACCTTATCTTAATTTGCCAAATATGATAATTATTAGACGATATGCAAATAGATAAGTATCCATAAAATTAACAAATAGCCAATAATTTTTTTTAGTTATTTTCTAATTGATTTTCTTTACTTTTAGCCAGAAGAGCCTCTTGTTTTAACTTTTTTTGTGTCTTGTTTTCAATATATCTTGCAAAAACCAATTTAATATATGCACCTACAGGTACAGCTAATAGCATACCTAAAAGTCCTCCAATTGCACTTCCAAAAATCAAGGATACAATTATAATAAGTGGATGAATTTTGATTGAGCGGCTTAAGAGCTTGGGCCCGATAATATTCCCATCAACAAATTGGATAATAACAAGTATTATAAGCGATATAATCATCGTCTTAATTTCCCCGTTAATAAGACAAACAATTGTTGTACTAAAATATGCTATTACAGGTCCGAAATACGGAATCAAATTACCTATGCCTGCAAATATTCCTATGACTATTGCAAACTTAACTCCTGTTATAGATAAGACTAAGCTAATTAACACCATCATGACAAAGGCATCCGCCAGCTGCCCTCTTATATAACCCGAAAATGCATAATCTAAATCTGTTATAATAACAGAAATCTTTCTGTTTGTTTTATTAGAATAAAGAGCATTTGAAATTTTCTTCATATAAAGCTTAAGCATTTTCCCATCAATAATAAAATAGAATCCAATTATTAATCCAAATATAAAGGTTGTTAAATATCCAGATATATTTGTAAAGGCATTTACTATGCCCTGAATAAAATCCTTGAGGACATCTAGCAGCAGCGTCAAGGTATTCTGTAAATACTGTTCTAGTTCACTAGAACGGATATCAAGCTTCTCTAGACTCTCTAATATTGAATTATAGAATGATTCTAGGCCATTCATATAGCCTTCTGCCAAACGTACTATATCATCAAAATTTGCTAACCTAAGCTGATCTGTCACACTGAAAATCAGAAGTGATACCAAACCTATAATAGCAGTAAATAGAATAATAATCGAAAGAATTGCTGACCAGGTTCTATGTCTTTTCATTTTTTTAAAGAGTCTTAGTTTTTGAAGCTTTCTCTCAAAAAAATTAACAACCGGATCCATTATATATGCAAAGGCAAAACCAATTATTATAGGCCTGATAACCTTAAGAATCCAACTAAGCTTTCCCATTAAATCTTTAACAATAATGGGTGCATTCTTAGCTAATAAGGAAAGTATATATATTATTACTGCTGTTATTATTACATATAGGGATATTTGCATGTATTTGCGATTTAATTTGTCTTTAAACTTCATTAGTGTTTATTATCCCCTTTCACCGCTTTTTATATAATTTGCTATTAGGTCTACAGCATTATCTATACCAACAAAGTCACTCCGTATTGACATATGATAATTTTCTGCTCTACCCCATTTATCACTAGCACGATAATTGTAATAATTAGCTCTGCTCTTATCCATCTTCAATATATTCTCCTCGGCCTTTTCCTCAGGTAAATTATATAAGGTAATTGCCCTCTCTTTACGATAAGCCATATCAGCCCATATAAATATATTGATAACATCCTTATGTTCCCTTAGTACATAATCTGCACATCTGCCCACAATTACACCAGGTCCCTCCTGTGCTACTTTACGGATTACATTTGATTGAGTAATAAATACTTGGTCATCCAAGGAAAGACTTGTAAAACCAATATCATGATTCCCATAAGCATTCATGCCCATAGCAATAGAATATAAGAGACTATTGCTTGCCTTTTTCTCAGCATTTTCAAATATTACTTCTGAAAAGCCACTTTCTTTTGCAGATCTAGTAATTAATTCTCTATCATAGAAATCAACACCAAGCTTCTTTGCAAGCCTCTCCCCAATCTCTCTTCCACCGCTTCCATACTGCCTACTTATTGTAATAATATTTTTCATAATACTGGCCCCCTTCGTAAAATAAAAGAATTAGTATATAGTAATTATATCACACTATATTGCTAGATTGTTAACCTTGTATCCTTGTTTTTTCTTAGAAAAATCTTTTTTATTAATGGTAATCTATGATATGTTTGCTCCCATAGAATATCATAAAAAGCCTCAATCTCCATATACTCCTTTAGGCTAATTAAATCCTTCCCAAATCTAGCTCTTTTTATAGTATCCATACATTTCTCAAAGACTTCTGCAGAAATTAAAGTATAGTTCTTTTTAATATACTCTTCATTATCCTCAAGGCTTTTAATATTTCCTTGAAAAGCCTTGCTAAGTATAAATAGCTTTTCTATCCTTTTATAAAGCTTTAATGCCCTTTTACTATAGTTTTCCTTAAGAATAGATTTCTTTTTATTTTTAAAATATATATATAATAAAATTATAATAAAGGCTATAGTACTTAAAATAGGTATCAATACAATGTACCATCTGGTTTTTATAGTGCCTTTTGCTTGATTAGCCTTATTCATTTCATTATCTTTCTTATTATTTTTGTTCTTTTCATCCTGCTTCTGCCCCTCATCTTCAGGTTCTAAGGATTTTAAATCTTCAGGCGATTTGGTGGGTGCCGAAGGAGTATTTGTTGGTAAGGGACTCGGGGTTACGCTCTCAGTATTACCTCTTGAAGATATAGGGTCATCCATATGGTAACCCACGGTAAATTCCACAGGAATCCATCCAAATTCATCGTAATATACTTCAACCCATGCATGGGCATTATAATCTCTAGCTATAGCCTCTACCAGACTATCCTCTCCTAGAGTATCTATATTATATGCGCCTGGAGAATTGATTATGTCCTCGCTAGTTATGGCATAGCCCTCCACATATCTAGCTGGATACCCCATAGCTCGTAGCATAAGAGCTCCTGCCGAAGCATAGTGGCTACAGTATCCTTTTTTACTCTCATATAAAAAATACTCAACAAAATCCTTATCCTTAGGAAGCTTTCCTGGGGAAAGAGTATACCTGGTATTCATATAGAGATAGTCTTTTATATAGTTTATGGCATCAGCTAGATTTTCTGACTGCTTACCTACACTTTCCCGGGAGAAATCATATCTTATCTTCTCAGTACCCTGATTAGGAAGTTTGGTATAGGCTTCATATACAAAGTCTCGATATCGCCTTTCATCCACAAGATGCTTATTTAATCTGGCAGGATCCTTAAGGTATAGAAAATCCAAATCAGTCAGATTATAATAGTAATTAAATTGTCGACTATCAAGATTCTCATCAGCAATTAATCCCAAGTCATATTCAAAATCAGCCTTATCCTTTTCCCCAAACAAGGTGTAATAGGGGGCATATACATAGCTTCTATTTGCCTCCAGATAGCTTATCTCAATTAAGCCCCGACCCAACTTATTCTCCAAGGTCTGTCTATCTAGAAAAATTCCGTTTCCTATGGCAGTTTTAAAATCCTTCTGGGATATTTCTGCCATCATTTCTTTATAACTATTCTTAATTTCCTTTGAATGAGTCCTCCATTGATCTCCTGTATATACACTCCCTACATACCCCTTTAAATATAAACCGGCTCTTATAGATTTTAAAGGGGCTTTAACATTCAAATGTTCTGAATCGTCATGGTTTACCTGGTCCACTAGTCCAAGCTTACCAAGACTAAGTCCACCATTTCCTCCTTTAATTGTTCCCGAACTTATCTTCATTCCTATATCAACAAGCTTATCTGAAATATCAGCTATATTAAAATCCTTCATAGCTCCTTGTATCTCTGATTTTGCTTCATTAACTAAAGTAAAATCCTCATATTTTTCAACTGTAACAAACTGTTTTGTTATAAAGAAAAGTAATAGTGTAAATATACAGAATATAAAAGCTGATCTTATACTAGTACGATAGACTATACTTGTCCGAACCATATCATAGGTTTTGTGTAATGAGGAATCATATTGTGAAAAAGCATTTGATATAGATAAGAACAGCATAACAAGGATAAATGAAATCAAATAAAGCTCAGGAGGAATAATGCCCATTGCAAAGCTTAATATTACAGGAATAATCATAACAGCATAGCAAAGCAATTTTAATCTACCACGTATCATTGATAGGGTAAGAAGCCCAATTAGAGGAATTATTATCATAATTATCAATAGCATAAGGTCTCTGTCCTCAGTACTATAGTTAGCAATAAAACTAAATTCCTGAAAACCGTAATAAGCACTGGCATGACTAATAAAGGCATTCTCCAAAAGAAAGAAGCCATTTTTAAGTGGGTGAAATAAATAATGTATCGCTCCTCCATATATAAGAATAAAGAAAACGATCTTAATTAATGCATACTTTGGGAATATAACTAAGAGATAAAACATTAATGTAAAAATTATTATGAATATAACTAAAATCCCGAATTTAATTTGAAGGTCAAAGCAGTTGGCAAGAACAACCACAAAACAATAGCTACCAATAAATATGGCTAATTCTTGTAAAAGCCTTAGGTATATTGGAAACCTCTTGCTGTTTTCCTCAGATATATAAATAGTATTATTAAAGACTATACCATCATTGATCTTCCTTTTCATGGGTTCATCATCACCTCTAGGTTAACTTAAGTTCTTCCAATTCTCTCTTCATATGAGATGAACTGACTGAAATTATACCCATACCACTTTCTGCAATTTGCCTTACCAGCTCTGTGGCAATGGGCAACTCACCTTTAAAGTCTGCTCCTTTTTTTGTCACATCCCTATCAACCCCATTAACATGTAAAATCTGTCTACTTAATGTTTTAATTAATAATAGGGAGTCGTACTTTATCTGAGTAACAATCTTTGTTACATAAAACAAATCTGTATACTGATCATTGGGATACTCTGCATAGTATGTTCCTGCCAGATCTACCCTGTCATTGCATGGACCTGAACTAAGCAATCCATCCATTGCCTCAAACAAATCCTTTTCTTCTACAATTCTAACCCTTCTACAGGTTCCCATGGTCCTATCATACCAAACCAGATAGTGAATCTGTCCCTTTTGAATAAAGGTATAGGATAGAGAAATCGCACATTCCAATATAGAATCTACCCCAGTAAGTAGCTCTTCCTCCTTGGGAATATCCAAATCAGCAAATATAACCACAGAACAATTCATAGGCTCACTAAAGTCCTTTATCATCAACTGATTTTCCTTTATGCTAAGCTTCCAATGAATTCTTTGGGGCCGATCCCCCTCCCTATATTCTCGAATAGCAAATACTTCAGAAGGGTCATCTCCTTTTTTTACAGATGAAAAATAATCACTTTCTACCTGCATCCTAGAAGAGTAATCCATAAAAGTATCTGTTAATTCATAGTAAATAGGAAGAACTGCAATTAAAATCTCCCCCTTCTTTTTCTTTTTTAAAGAAAAAAGCTTTAAATAATCATATACTCGAACCCTTGGAATTGATATCTTTAAATTTCCAACATGCTGGGACACTAGATTACAGGAAGCGATTGTAGTTGATTTTTTATCAACTGAAATATTAAAATGCTGTATATATCTTTTGTTCTGATTTGCATAGGAATTGCAATAGCTTACGGTAAAACAAAGATTTGAAATCGGAAATATAGTTGGGTTTTTAAACTGTATGGATATAGGAATAGTTTCATCCTTGTTTGCTATATGGACAACTGGTATCAACTCATAAGAAAGCTTTCCATAGACATAACATAAATTTGCAAATAATATAAATGGAAGAATTAAGATTGTAATAAAAAGGATGCCCATAAAGTAAACATTATATAAAATTGCCAATAGCCCTGTAAATACTATAATTAATAAATACCGAATCTTATTTATTAGCATTTTTCACCCTCTATACCTTGTGTTATTATTTACTATTGTCCCTTTTCAATTATTCTGGGAGCTCTAACCATTCGTAATATATCATCTAGGAGGTTGTCCAATGTGACATTATTTACTCTGGCTTTAGCTCGAAGTATCATCCTGTGGGTAGTTACATCCTTAAAAATATACTGTACATCAGCGGGTAATACATAATTTCTTCCACTTAAAAATGCAGTTGCCTTAACCATATTCATTATTGCTAAAGAACCTCTTGGACTTACTCCTAATTCTATCAGAGGGTTTTCTCTTGTCTGTTGAACCAAAAGAGCTATATATTCATATATGGCATCATGAATAAAAACCTCTTCAACCATTGTCTGCATCCATGATATCTCTTCCTGCTCAACTACCTGAACTACATTCTCTAGTGGATTGGAGGTCTGTCTCTCCTTAAGAATACCTATCTCACTTTGTATATCAGGATATCCCATGGATAGCCTTACCATAAACCTGTCAAGCTGAGATTCTGGTAGCATCTGAGTTCCAACAGAGCCTATTGGGTTTTGTGTCGCCATAACTACAAAGGGCTTAGGAACATCTCTTGTAACACTATCAACTGTAACCTTCCCCTCTTCCATAACCTCAAGCAAGGCCGATTGGGTCTTGCTTGAGGTTCTGTTTATCTCATCCGCCAAAAACAAATTACACATAATAGGACCTGGTTTGTATTGATAGTTTTCTCCATCCTTTGTAAGCAAATTAAAGCCAACAACATCTGTAGGTAATACATCCGGTGTAAACTGAAGTCTATTGTACTTAAGCGCCATGGCCTTTGAAAATGCTAATGCTAATGTAGTCTTTCCTACTCCAGGATTATCCTCTAAAAGAATATGCCCCTTTGCCAAAACAGCTGTAAGAACCTTACCTATAACATCCCTTTTGCCTATTACGACCTTATTTACTTCATTCATAATCTGAATTGCCTTGGTATTATTAGTTTCCATAGCAATAACCCCTATCTATAAATTAATAATTACGCTTTTGATGTTACTTTAGCCCATTATAACATATTTTGCCTATATTACAATTAATAATAGCTCAATTACAATATGATTATTCTGTGAATATTTTACCCTATCTATTGACTTCTTATGAGAATCGTATAATATATTAATCATGTGAATTTAATGGAGGTAGTAGAGTGAATAAATCAAAAAAGACCATAAAAGGTACTAAAGAACCCACCAAGAAGAAAAATATCATAGATACAAAGGTATGGGTTATTATAGGAGTTGTGTTAGGAATAGCCTTAATGGCTGCTGTTTTATTTGATCAGTTGTACAAAAGACCCCTGGTAACCATCGATGGGCAGAAATATTACCTAGAAGATTTGACCTACCAATTTTACACTACTGAGTCAAACTATTATTATATCAATCAATTTTATGGTGGAACATATTGGGACACGCCTCATAACGCTGCACCAAATATGACAGTTCGGGAATATGCCAAATTAGAGACTATTAATAATGTCATCTTTACAGAAACACTTTATAATGATGCCATTGCTGAGGGCTATACTTTGACAGAGGAAGAGCTTAATAAGATTGATGAGGATGTTACCTCAACTCTAGAACAAGGCTTTAGCGATGCATTTATTAAGAGAAATGGCTTTACACCAGAATACTTAAAGGGTGTGTTTTCAAAGATTACTTTGGCAAATCGTTATAAGCAGGATATAGTTGATAGCTTTGATATCGATGATGAAGCAATTAAGGCCGGAATAAGTTTTGACGAGTACAGGCAGTATGACATTGAGTACCTATATATTTCTACCGAGAAAAATGATGAGGCTGGTAATCCTCTGACTATGGATGAGGAAGAGAAGAAAGCTGCTAATGTTAAAATCACAGCCTTAAGAGAGAAAGCTTTAAGTGCCGATGACTGGTCTGCTCTTCTACCTGAGGGTGAAACCGAACTACAGTACAGAGAAAGCAGCCTTTTACCTAAGGATACCTTCTTTTCTGAAGACATAATGGGCAAGGTTTTATCAATGAACAATGGTGATGTAAGTGAAGTATTTGAAGATAAGAATGGTTATTACGTGGTTCGAATGGATAATAATAACTCTTTCGAAAGCTATGAAAGAGCTGTAGATGAAGCTATTACCAAAAAAGAAGAAGAGACTTTTTCTGAGGAATATAATAATAATATCTATCCAAATCATACCTTTAAGGTTAATGATAATGCCCTCCGTAATTTAAGAATGGGTCTTATTACAATGGATGAATAATACTTCCTGTTAATATGTATAATACTTTCCTTTTCTGAAATAATAGTCTATGACTTATAATTATTATTAGAAAAGGAGACAATATGGCAAAAAACAAAAATAACAATTATAAAAACAGTAGTAAAAACACCACAACAAACAGTAACAAGAACCTCTCACAAAACTCTGCAAAGAATACTCATGCGCAGGTGCCTGATAATTCACCCTCTCGAAGCGGTCCAGGTGGTGAATAGAAACTTCTTGTTTATGGGCTGAATGGGGCTGACTCTTTTTCATATGTTTCTCAAGCTATGAGTAAACACATGTATTGGTCAGCTCCATTTTATGAATTATTATTAAAATATGTTTCTAAAACCTATATAACAATACATAACCATAAGAAAGGAATATAGTTATGAATATTATAATAGTTGGCTGTGGTAAGGTAGGAGCAACCCTGGCTGAACATCTGGATAGTGAGGGCCATAGTATTGTAGTGGTGGATAATAAAGTCGCTGCTATTGATAGTGTGATTAATTTTATGGATGTCATGGGCATTGTAGGTAGTGGTACTAGCTATCATGTTCTTCTAGAGGCTGGCATTGAAAAAGCTGATCTATTGATTGCAGTAACAGGCTCCGACGAGCTTAACCTACTTTGCTGCCTAATAGCAAGAAAGGCTGGTAATTGCCAAACAATAGCCCGAGTACGTAATCCACAATATAATGATGAGATAGAATTTATAAAGGAAGAGATGGGTCTAGCCATGACCATTAATCCAGAGCTGGAGACTGCTATGGAGATGGCTGCCTTGATTAAAATGCCCTCTGCAATAGAAATTGATACCTTTGCTAATGGAAAGGTAGAATTGTTAAGATTTCGAGTACCGGATAATTCTGTTTTGAATAATATGAAGGTGATGAACCTTGGGTCAAAGCTAGGTAGTAAGGTTTTGGTCTGCGTTGTAGAGCGTGACGATCAGGTCTATATACCCTCTGGTGGCTTTGAGCTTCGCACAAACGATATAATATCAATTATTGCCTCACATAAAAATGCAATTAACTTTTTTCAAAAGTCAGGTATTGTTGTAAATCAAATAAAGAATGTAATGTTAATAGGTGGCGGAACCTTAACCGTATACCTTGCCAAAAGACTGGAAGGCTCCGACATAAAGGTAACAATTATTGAACAAAATATAGACCGTTGCGAGGAGCTAAGTGACCTACTTCCCAACGCACTAATTATTAATGCAAATGCTACTATAAAGAACATTCTTATAGAAGAAGGATTAGATGATACAGGGGCCTTTGCTTCCCTAACTAATTATGATGAGGAAAATATTCTATTGTCACTATACGCCAAAAAGCGCTCCAATGCTAAGGTCTTCACTAAGGTAACTCGAATGACCTATGATGATATAGTTGGGGAAATGCCTCTTGGAATAATAATAAATCCCAAGCTAGTAACTGCTGACCGTATTCTGCAGCATATAAGAGCTATGCAAAATTCTCAGGGTAGCAATGTTGAAACCTTATATAAACTAGTAGATAACCGAGTAGAGGCTCTTGAATTTTATGCAAGAAGTAATGCCAAGCTTCTTGGTGTTCCATTAGAGAAGCTTCAGCTAAAGCCAAATCTCTTGGTTAGCTGCATTAACAGAAAAGGGAAAATAATAATCCCTAATGGTCAGGATTTTATTCAGATAGGTGATACTGTTGTTATTGTAACTACAAATACTGGCTTAAATGATTTAAATGATATTTTACTGTAAATGTTGTTAGTAAATTAAGTATCCATTGAGTTGATAAATTATTAAGAGCAATAATTATTTTATACAAAAGGAGTTATAATGAACAAATCAATAATATTACATATATTGGGGTGGATTTTAAATTTTGAAGCTGCATTTATGGGGTTGCCTGTTATTGTTGCTATTATTTATGGAGAAAAAAGTGGGTTTGCCTTTTTGATAACAATTGGAATATGCCTTCTGTTTGGAATCCCTCTATCAATAAAAAAGCCTAAAAATAGAGTTTTTTTTGCCAAGGAGGGTTTTATATCCGTTGCCATAGGTTGGATTGTACTTAGCTTTATGGGGTCACTTCCCTTCTTTATCAGCCATGAAATACCCCACTTTGTGGATGCGCTTTTTGAGGTAATATCTGGCTTTACAACTACAGGCTCTAGTATATTAATCGATGTAGAAGCCTTAGATTATTGTATGCTTTTTTGGCGAAGCTTTACCCATTGGATTGGAGGCATGGGAGTCTTAGTATTTATTCTAGCTATTCTTCCATTGGCACGAGGAGAAAGCATGCATATTATGCGTGCTGAAAGCACTGGTCCCTCCGTGGAAAAGCTTGTACCAAGAATGAGGACCAGTGCAACACTTCTTTATGGTATCTATATAGGAATGACCCTCTTAGAAATCATCTTGCTTCTGGCTGGCAAGATGCCTTTGTTTGATGCCCTTACCCTTTCCTTCGGTTCAGCAGGTACCGGTGGTTTTGCTATAAAGAGTACCAGTATTATGTCTTATTCGCCCTATCTTCAAAGTGTTATTACTGTTTTTATGTTTTTATTTGGTATAAACTTTAACTTTTACTATCTAATCCTTCTGCGCAAAGCGAAGGATGCAATAAAAATGGAAGAGGTAAAATGGTATTTTATAATTGTAGCAAGTGCTATTATACTAATATCTCTTAACACAGGTGGGTTTAAAGGCTTCTTTGGAGCAATACATCATTCAGCCTTTCAGGTTTCTTCAATCATAACCACAACTGGATACGCAACCCTAGACTTTAATTATTGGCCCACCTTTTCAAAGACTGTGCTTGTGCTTCTAATGTTTATTGGTGCATGTGCAGGCAGTACTGGAGGTGGCATGAAGGTCTCCAGAATTCTTGTTCTTTTTAAGACCATTGGCAAGGAAATGTCCTACTTAATTCATAAGCGTAGTGTTAAGGTTCTTAAGCTTAGTGATAAAAGGATAGATAACGATTCTGTTAGATCCATAAATGTATTTTTTGTTACCTATATGATAATCTTTTCAGCTTCATTTTTAATTATATCCTTGGATAATTTTGATTTCACTAGCACCTTTACTGCTGTTGCTGCTACTCTTAATAATATTGGACCTGGTCTAGATGCAGTAGGTCCCATGGGGAATTTCGGAAGCTTTTCTGACCTGTCAAAATTTGTAATGATGTTTAACATGCTGGCAGGAAGGCTCGAAATATTTCCAATGTTATTACTCTTCTCCCCTGGAACCTGGAAAAAATAAAATATTATTTTTTATCTGATGGGACATACACCACTTTCACATTCCTGATCGATTATGTCATGCTGCTCATCATCATCATACATTGCCAAAAGCTCATAATTAATAGGCTTAATCTGGCGCATCCGCTCTTCATAATCTTCCTTAGTGGTGATTTCATAAGGTAGAAGTGGATAGGTTTCCTCCATCAATGGAAGGAAGGTAATGCCTACAACATATTCAAAATTATCATAGAGCCACTTAGATATTTCCTCCCACTCATGCTCTCTAACGTGAATAGTTATGGACGAATTATGGTCTGACCAATTGATCATAGACATCTTGTAGAGCTCCAGCTGCTCTATGGCACCTACATCATATTTTGTTTTACCCTCAGGAGCCTTAATTGGAAATTCTATAACCTTTATTGAGCAATCCTCATCAGTTTGACCATTTTCATTATAAATCGGATAACTTCCTTGAGCTTCAATCATCTTATATAAAGGATCTGTTACAGATATTCTAATTCTCCTAATATAATAATTGGAGTGTGCATAATGAATTCCACTACTTACACAGGGAAGGGTTGATAAACTTCCCTCTGGTTTAATTGTAGTCATAAGCTTTGGTGCCTTAATATTAATTTCTTTACAATAATTATGGCCTTCATTATGAACCTCATCCCTAAGTCTACTAAGTAGAGCACTTAGGTCATCATATGACATCCCTGTCTTATTTAACATATCCATCATACCCGTCAGAGAAATTCCAATTATCCTATCCTCTTGCATAACCCTATTCCATTCAGGGAGCTCCACATCAACCAGGGTCATTCTTATAGCAACTCTTGTGGAAAGCCTTATAGTTTTCTTTAATTCCTCCTCATCAAGAACTGAGTCCTTAACAAAGCCCATCAGATTGTTAGTGGTTAGATTGCAGCACTGCTTAGACTGTAATAGGATTTCTCCACATGGATTACAGCCTCTAAAGGTTGGCTTTCTTCTTAAAGCTTCCGCTCCATTAATAAATCCTGGTTCACCATTGACCTTAATGGAATCTAGGATTTCCTTTATTCTCTCTAGAGATGGGCGCTGGGTATAAAGGATTGAATTATTGCTCATCTTTCTATGGGAAATCTCTTTATCCTCAAGCCACTTTCCGTCAACAACCTTATAAATATTGCGTTTTGCACCTATAACCTCATCATCTTCTTCATCGCAAATTACCATCATTGCGCTTCTTCTTACACCACCTGATACCACGTTTTCACTAATAATGGTAGCTATATCTAGAGCATCAATTGTCTGTAATATGCCATCCTGCCTTCGATTTATTACACGATTCATTTTCTCGAACATTCTTTTTATGGATTTGTGACCAGAAGCCCTTCCACCAAACCTTTTTAGCCGTTCTCCCTCTGGCCTTACATAGCTATAATCTATAATAATTCTTGTAATATTATTGTATCTTTCCAAGGTATGCAAATCAAAGAAACGCTCCAGCGCCTTACACCAACCCTCCTTGCTGTCACCAATTAAAATGACCGCAGTAGAGCTGTCCTTCTCATCAATAGTGCATACTGTATTTTCCATGGCCTCCTTAGAGGTCCTATCTCTTATAGTCCCATCATATCTGCTCTCTAAAGTAACTGACCTCACTCTAGGAAGTTTCTCTACCAAATCCTTTGTAATTCGAACTCCTACTCCACTACCTACCATCAGGAGATAAAATACATCCACAAGATCAGAGAATTTTTCTATATCCGTAAAGGCACAGTTATAATTGGATAAAGGATAATTCTTTACCACTTCAGTACCGCCCATATATAGGGTTCTGCCAGAGGTAAAGGTCCTTAAATTGAAGAGGTGATGAAATAGTAGCTCTGCTTCCTTGACCTCTTCTTCCATATTAATTGTTTGTCCAATTTTCTCCTTATGCTTAATGCCAAGATTAATGTTATATTCAGTTGTCCTAAGAACTGTCTCAAACCAGGTCTCACGTCTTTTCTTATCGTCAAGGTATCTCGAATAGGTTCTAAGATAAACGAACTCACCAATATTACTAAGGGGAGTCTTCAAATTACTATATGTACTTAAGAATTTTTCTGATAATAAACGCTCCATAGTCTTCCTCCACCATATTATTTTATCCTAATGTTAGTAACAAAGAATGTGCCTTGTCACAACATATTGTGTTATTATTATATACAAACGCTATATGTATGTCAATCATTAAATGAGAATAGTAATCATTTATCTTCCTTTGCCTTAATTAAAGCCTGTATTTTCATTGTATTCTCGTCGTGTTTTTAATGGTTTTAGACCTCTTGCAATATTTAATAAAATGATTTATAATTGGATAAAATATATATTTAGCATAGCGATGATAAAAGCTACGATTTAAAAACTTCTACAGAGAGCCGATGATTGGTGTGAATCGGTGAAGAGATAAATCCTTCCACTTTTTGAGCTATTGGCAATACGCCAAAGGTTAGTACCCTTTAAAGTACCTTAGAGTGGCTGATTATTTACTTCGGCAATTTGGGTGGCAACGCGGATCCTTCCGTCCCATGGTTTTGGGATAGAAGGTTTTTTTATCCCCATTTATTTGAACTAATTTAATTTATTAACAAACCGAAAGAAATTAGGAGGAAGATATGCTGGATTTAAAATTTGTTAGGGAGAATCCCGAAATAGTTAAGCAAAACATAAGAAACAAATTTCAAGACCACAAGCTAGACTTGGTGGATGAAGTTATCGCCCTGGACCTGGAAAATCGTAATGCAAAACAGGAGGCTGATAACCTACGTTTTGAGCGCAATACTATCTCTAAGCAAATTGGTGCATTAATGTCACAGGGCAAAAAAGACGAAGCTATGGAGCTTAAGAATAAGGTCACAGAGCAATCCGATAGTTTAAAGGCACTGGAGGAGAAGGAAGTAGAGCTTAATCAGAAAATAACAAAAATTATGATGATTATTCCTAATATTATAGATCCTTCTGTTCCAATTGGTAAGGATGATAGCGAAAATGTGGAAATAAAACGCTATGGAGAGCCTCTTGTTCCTGATTATGAAATACCATATCATATTGATCTTATGGAGGGCTTTGATGGTATAGACCTTGATAGCGCCAGAAAAGTAGCCGGTAATGGCTTTTATTATCTTATGGGAGATATCGCAAGACTTCATTCTGCAGTTATATCATATGCTAGGGATTTTATGATTGACCGGGGCTTTACCTATTGCATACCACCATATATGATTAGAAGTGAGGTAGTTACTGGTGTTATGAGCTTTGCTGAAATGGAAGCCATGATGTATAAGATAGAAGGGGAAGATCTGTTTCTAATTGGAACCAGCGAGCATTCTATGATTGGCAAATTTATAGATACTATTATCCCCGAGGAAAAGCTTCCTCATACCCTAACCAGCTATTCCCCTTGTTTTCGTAAGGAAAAGGGTGCCCATGGCTTAGAGGAAAGAGGAGTATACCGTATTCATCAGTTTGAGAAGCAGGAAATGATTGTTGTATGTAAGCCTGAAGACAGCATGACCTGGTATGATAAGCTCTGGCAAAATACTGTAGACTTATTTTGCACCCTTGACATCCCTGTAAGAACACTGGAATGCTGTTCTGGTGATTTGGCTGACCTAAAGGTAAAATCAGTGGATGTAGAGGCTTGGTCTCCAAGACAGCAGAAATATTTTGAAGTTGGAAGCTGCTCCAATTTAGGAGATGCACAGGCAAGAAGACTTAAGATTCGTGTTGCTGGTGAGAATGATAAATATTTCGCTCATACCCTTAACAATACTGTAGTTGCACCTCCAAGAATGCTTATAGCTTTCCTGGAAAATAATCTAAATGCTGACGGTACCGTAAACATTCCAAAAGCCCTACAGCCATATATGGGCGGAAAGACATTAATAAAGTAATATGAGTTTAAATAAACCCACCCTTGCCTTATCTCCTTAGGATTGATAAGCATAGGTGGGTTCTTTTATTTTGCTAATATTTTGTTAATTACTTTCCTCATAAAATCTCATATTCGTCAAATCCCTTTTATAGACACTGCCCTTATTTAGGTGGGGAATTTTCACTTCATCTATAGCCTCTCCCATATAAAACAAAGTAACGGTCTCACCTTCCCTAAGATCAAAACCAGCCCTTATCATATTGGGGTTTTTAGCCACCTGATTACTTTCTCCAGTAATCATAAGATATTGACCAGTCTCAATAGTCCTTGCCGGCATAATTAGCTTACCTGGTTCATTCCTATTGTCCGTTAATGAATAGCCCATCAGCTTGACATCCTCTTCATAAGGATTAAAAAGCATAATATAATCCTTGTCACCTTCAGAACATATTTCACTAATTATAGCCCTGGGGTTTTCTGCCTGCTCCTTGAATACGCAGACCACCTCAACATTATTGTCCACAACCAATGAAGAATTAATAATTAGCTTTGTATCATGTATAATATTTCCATTTACCAACCAGTAATCTAGCTCCTTACCTGCTGGAATAATTGCAGATATCACAGTGTCATAATCCGGAAAAAACTTTCCCTCAAAGGAAGAGTATGTCTGAATGCTATTAATCCATAGGCCTCCTGCCTTAGCAGGCTCTACCTTAAGCTTGTAGGCATCACCTAACTTATAATAATCATGAAACTTATTGATAGTGTAAAATACCCTACTAGCACCATACTCCTTAATCCCCTCAATATTCATGGTTAGCTGATCCGGTTGAACCCAATCGGCAAAAAGCTTCCTATTATACATTCTCAGCTGCTCATCCATTCGGGCTTGGTTCATCTCGTCCAAAACTTTATTTAGATTCTCTGGGGCAAATACTCCGTTAACCAAATCTAATGTTTTGGTTATAAAGAACTCCTTGCAATCCTCTCTTCTTAAAAGCTGACTAAACAAAGGACTTTCTTCTTTTATATTTCCTGTTCTTCCTGTATAAATCTGTAGGTTGTCCCACCAGGGGGTTCTTCCATATATTCCATAGCTAAAGTCAAGATCATGAAGAAGATATCTCCACTTTCCATCAAAGGGAGCTTCTCTGTATTCCTCTCCTTCTGCTGCATAATAACGATATACCTTGTAGTTATTATGAGGCCAGTCCTCATTTCCTATAAGTATCTGAAATGCATAGTATGCAAGATAGTTTTCTACATCAATAGCTTCACGAAGCTGATTATATATTGTATCATCTGTTAAATCCTCATATGTAAGCGAGTACGCCTCCTCATAATCAGCTATTGCATCTTTATTGCTACCTTCTTCATCGACGTCTTTAAAGGTTTCTCCACCTTCTAATAGCTCGAAGCTTCCATTATGTTCACCATAGTGTTCTTCAAAATATTCATCATTGTATACCTCATGAAGCCACAGATGTCCCCTGTACTCCCCATTTATAAAGAGAGCTGCAGGACGTACCCCATGATGGTCCTTATAGCCTGCTTGGCCGGCCAAGGTTTGGAATAATTCATCTCTTATAAAAGCAAAGCCATTATCATTACCACTGTTTCTAAGCACCAGTCGCTTATAGGAATCAATTATTGTACCATCCCCACTTGCTGTCTCTCTGGTAGGGAAAAATTCATATCGCAGCTTGTTATTGATCTGGTCATATTCTTTTCTAGCATATATTTTAATTGATTTTTGAAGATTTGCCCTAGACCATCCCCCGTAGACTCTAATTCCAGCCTCTTGACTTGCAATCACAGTTCCATCAGGTTCAAATATCTCCAGATAAACCTCCCTTTCACTTTCTCTACCACGGATATTAAAATTGGCAGGATCAGGTGGCTGAATCTCGGCAAATGGGTTCTTTTCCATATAATCCTTCCTTAGCTTTCCTTCAACGAAAATTCCATACTCATAGTCATAAAGATTATAGGGGTCAGTTACAACAGAAAACACCAGAGTGTTAAAACGACTATCAGCATTATTTCCTACAAAATAGGTATGTACAATTGTGTTAGTCTCAGTACCATCCTCATAATATCCCTTAGCCTTAACACTATATACCTTGGTTTCTTCTCTTGCCTTAAATAATATATTGTCCTTAAATAACAATTTTGTTTTATCTGGATCAGAGCCGTCCAGGGTATAATATATATCACAGGATTTATCACTCTTGATTTCAACATTAACTGCTTCCTTATAAAAATATTCCTGCTGTACAAACTCTATTCCTGGGAGAGTCTTCGTATTATCAGTTCCCTCTACAATAGATAAATCATCCTTAATCTCATCCTCATAGGAGGGATTGTCTATATCATTATAAAATAAATCTGAATCTATCTTATTAATATCCGCCCCTAGTTCTAAATTATTATCAGGTTTAGAATCACAGCCGGCAAGTAATAAGCCTCCAATAGTAATTAATAGTAATATAAGCTTTTTTTGATTTTTAGGCATAAAAATCCTCCCTCTATAGCCTATCTAGATATCAATAATATCATATCTTTTATAATTTAACTACTATTGGTTCAAACCATATTGCAGCTTGTTATATATTAGAAATTGTTACTGGCCGAGTACTATGATACAATTTGTACTATAAAAGTTTTCTATATTGTTATAAGTTGATTTAACAATGGCAAAACAGATTATATTTTCTTATATTTTATTTTCTACAGAGATAATTTTATTTTATGCAATAAAAGTGATGCCTTGTGCATTAATATAGTGAACAGGAGGAAAACCCATGATAAATTTCAGCATTAATGCACCTCAAACAAATACAGACGCTGAAATGTTGGATCAATATATTTTTTCCATAGCAAGGGGTGACAGAAGCTCTCTGGGAGCATTATATGAAGCGACCAAAGCTGCAATTTACGGTTTTGCTTTATCAATAGTAAAAAACCAGGTGGATGCTGAAGATATCTTACAGGATGTTTATGTCAAGATTTATGGTGGAGCACAGTCATATAAAAGCAAAGGAAAGCCAATGGCATGGATGCTAACCATAACAAGGAACTTGGCTCTGATGAAGATTAGGGATCAGAAGAAAGCCCTTCTAATGTCTTCAGAGGAAATGTCAAATATCCATCAACCCACAGTCACTGACGAGGATCGCATGGTTCTGCAGGCCATATTAGGTGAACTGAAGGATGAGGAAAGATATATTGTGGTGCTTCATAGTCTCACAGGCTTAAAGCATAGGGAAATAGCAACATTATTAGAACTTCCAATTTCAACTGTTCTGTCAAAATATAACCGCGCAATTAAAAAACTAAGAAACATCTTAAAGGAGGAAGAATTAAATGGTGGATAAAAATCTTGAACAACGTATAAACACTGCAATAAGTAATGCCACACCAGATGTGCTTGATAAAATCTACACCTCCTGCGAAGAACAGAAAGGAGCTGTAATAAATATGAGCAATAACCAAATAAACAAAAAAAGAAAATGGGTAGGAATCTTGGTAGCAGCAGCCATTTTACTAGTAATCGGCCTAGGTGGGTTTAGTGCTAATCAATTAAAAATAGATAATAAAGTTAATTCAACTGTAACTCTGGATGTTAATCCAAGCATCTCCATCAATGTAAATGCTAAAGAAAAGGTATTATCTGTTGAACCAAGAAATGATGAAGGCAAAATAATTATAGGTGATATGGACTTAAAGAATACAAGCTTAGATGTAGCAGTGAACGCATTGGTAGGTTCCATGCTTCAAAAAGGATATCTATCTGATATACAGAATGCCATCCTGGTATCTGTTGAAAACGATGATATTAATAAGGGTGTGGAATTACAAGGAAAGCTTACCAAAGAAATTGAACAGATGTTTCAAAGTACTCAATTTGAGTCCGTTGTATTTGGTCAAACAGTAGCTGCAAATCAAAGCATTAATGACTTGTCCAATAAGTACAATATTTCTAAAGGAAAAGCATCCTTAATCAAAAAATTAATACAGCAAGATAGTAAATTAACCTTTGAGGAATTGGCGCCATTAACTGTTCATGAAATAGCTTTGATTATGGAATCTAAAGGACTAGATACCAAAGAAGTTACAAGGACAGGTCATGCAAGCGAAAAAGCTTATATTGGTAAAGAGCAGGCCTTAACAATTGCATATTCACATGCAAAGGCAGATAGTGCCCAGGTTAAATTAGATGAGATCGAGTTCGATACTGATAATGGTATTGTAATATATGAAATAGAATTCAAGGCCGGAACCACAAAATACGAATATGAAATCAATGCTATTACAGGTGAAATCACTAATTATTCCATAGAATTAGATGATGATAATAATGACCAAAATGGCAATAAGGATGATAATCAAGATAAGAACGACCAAGATGACGACAAGAATAACAACAAGGGCAACAACGGCAACAAAGACGACGATGACGTTGATGACAATGATGACAAAAAAGATGCTCCCCCTTATATTGGCAGGGGAAATGCAAAAAAAGCAGCCTATGCTCATAGTAATGTCAAAGTAAATCAAGTTAAAAATATTGAAACGGATTTTGACTATGATAATGGCAAAGCAATATATGAGATTGAATTTGAGACTAGTGATGCAGAATATGAGTATGTAATTGAAGCCAAAACTGGACTTATATTAAAATCAGAAAAGAAAGATAAGAAATCTAACAGTCCTGATATTACAACGACTCAAAAACCAAGCTATATAGACAAAACCACAGCCAAGTCTATTGTTTTAGCCCATGCAGGTGTGACTGAAGCTGATATAACAAAATATGAAATTGAGCTTGACAAAGAGGATGACGATAATATTGCAGTCTATGAAATAGAGTTCAAGATAGGCAAAGTAGAATACGAATATGAAGTAGATGCAATTACTGGCTCCATATTGAAATCCCAGGTAGAAAAAGATGATTAATTCATTGCTTTAATTTATTAATATTGCCCCCCACACCTTTATATAAATAGCCTTAAAGTCTTATGTCAAGTAAGATTTTAAGGCTATTATAATGCCATTCTTGTGAGTTCCACCTAAGCTATCTCAGAGACTAACCATAATCGGTTGATGATCTATGAATGGAAGTAATTTATTTATCACATCCTCAGTTCTAAGCTTGATGCTGGAGGTGTTGATACAGGGGTGACACGCCAGATAAGGCTCTTTGATTAGATCCTCATCCATAATTAGACTAACCTCTTTATCCTTGTCATTCATAAGTCCCATGACACTAACAGATCCAGGTGTTATATCCAGAAGCCGTTCCATATCTTCATAAGGGCCAAAGGAAAGTCTTGCACTGCTAATCTGCTTTGATAAGTCCTTAGTCTTAAACTTTTTTTCTCCAGGCATTAATAAGAGATAGAATTTAGTCTTCTGAGCATTACATAAGAACAGATTCTTACACATGGATACCTTAAGTGCCTCATCCACACCTATGCATGCCTCCATAGTCTCTAACGCTTCATGGTCAACACGATGATATTCAACATTAAGACAATCCAATAAATCATATGTCCTAAGCTCCTTATCAAGTCGCCCTGCAGAATCCTTTGGTCTTCCTAAGTGTACGATATATTCCATTATCTTCCCTCCATATCTAAAATATCACTTACAATCTTATAACCGTCGTATTGGATCATATATGAATACTAATTTATTAATCATTGACTAATTTATAAATTGAATTCTCTCTGGTTAAAATATCTTCACCAATCATTTTCCTTCTTAAGGTACAAAAAGCATCACGAAAATCTGCAATAATACTATTAACCTCACGCTCTGTGTATTCCTTAGCTATAGAGGCTAGTAATAACGTGATTGTTTCCTCAAATGTTATTTCAATCTTAGCATATTTCTATTTTACATAAATTTTATATAGAGCTTCTCTATAATCGTCCCCGTGTCCTAATTCTTTTTGAACAATAGACCAAGAAGTTCTTTCTACATTGTATTCTGCCTTATGAGTACCACGTAATTCAATCATTTTCTCTGTAGCATATAATTTCCTACTGACATGCTATCACATATATCCATATTTTATAATACTAATTTTTCATAATCAATATACCGAAATAAAATTCACCATCTATTTACTTGAGATTAATTTTAATCAGAACGTAATCTAAGATAAGTCAATGATAACAAAAAGGCTTTAAAAGTCCATATAAATGGAACTTAAAGCCTTTTTCCAATAAGTGCAGTCGAAGGGACCTTGACCAAGGGTTCAAGTCCCTGCTTTACTAAATATAGAAAGGTCCATGACTTGCGTCATGAACCTCTCTATATTAAGTGCAGTCGAAGGGACTTGAACCCTCACCCAGTTAGCCCGGACTAGATCCTTAGTCTAGCGCGTATGCCAATTCCGCCACAACTGCATGTATAAGTTCGTTAGGCTATAACCCAACGAACGAATTATATTATATCAATATTTATAGGAAAATGCAATACAAACTTTATGGAAGATAGTGTAATGAAAGATAGTGTAATGTCTATCCCTTAATTGTAGCAAAGCATCGTCAAATCTATAATTGCTATTGCATATTATTTATGACTAAAAATAAATTCTAGTATAAATAAACAGAAAAAATTAAACGGATCATATCTAACTCCTGATGGTGAACCGGTTCATCTAATCTTGCATCCATATACTCTATACGGCAAATCAAATAATGATTATCTAGGGGATAAAGTGACTAAGCTTTATGAAGGGCTATATGAGGTCGATTTCTATGACATTAACCATATGGTAAGAGAGCTTATGATCTCTAATCAGTGGAAGGATATCAAATCTCCCAACTGGCTAAAGGATAAGATCAGAAATCAATGTCAAAAAAGCAATACAAAATTTCTGAAACAAATAATAAAATTTGACAAAACTGTTGTCATTTATACCCACCTCTGCTATTATTTACTATGCCACTATCATATGATGTTGGGATTTAGAATACGAGCATAGTAGGGGGTCTCACTAATGAAGCTAAACTGCAAGAACTGTGGAGCAATAATTTCTTCTAAAGAACACAAATGCCCATATTGTGGTGGATTCAACTATATTGGAGCAAGAAAAAAGTATTTTCGAGATTTGAAGCAGATTAAAGATGATCTTGAAGACTTAGACGATATTCCACTAGAGAGCTATAAGAGGGAAGCATCCGGACAGGCAAAACGAATTATAAAGACCATGATTATATGCACTATAATTGTCGCACTTATATATGGTGTGGTCACTTTTGTCTCATACCTTAAGGAAAAATCATATGATCATAACACGATCGATCCAAAGGAGCAGCTTTTGTGGGATCGCGAGAATTTCCCCAAGCTTAATGAATGGTACGATGCAGGTGAATATGATAAAATAGAGGAGTTTAGGATTGACTTAATTTACCAGAACCCTTATTATACGCTTTACAACTGGGAGCACATTGAATTTTTTGATGTCTACCAGAATTGCCTACACGCCATGGAGTCAAAGGAAGCAATTGAGAATAAAGTGAATAGTTCAGTCTATCATATTAATTCTGCCTTATATGGTGCGCTTGAGATTTGCTACAACCTTAAGAACAGGGGACTTGATGATGATGAGATAGAAAGACTTGAGGTCTATAGGCCAGATATGGAGATGCTTCTATACGATACACTAGGATTGACTGAGAAAGAAGTATTAAGCCTATATGAGCAGGTGTCAGCTGATGGATACATAAACTATACTAAAATAGAAGAGTTCTCAGCAGATTATATAAAAAGATTAGATTAGGATCGGGAGAGGGATAAATATGAAGTGTAAATATTGCGGAAATAATCTGAATATTGATGATAAATTTTGCACTTCCTGTGGTAAGGAAAACACCCATGCTGTTCAGTACAGGAAGGATATGCAGCATTATCGTGATGACTATAATCGTACTAAAGGAGTTGTACTTGAGAAAAGCAATAAGAAGGTTAGCCTAATAGCAAAGACTACAATAATTGTTGGTTTGGTGCTTGTCATAATTTTGATTTTATATGCAACAAAAAAAGTCTATCAAATCAGAGTTTGGTCTGAAAGGATTGAAATTAGAAATGATATAGAGACTCATAGGGCAAAGCTAGATCTATTAGAGTCTGAGCGAGACTTCTTTGGCCTAGTAGCATATTATAACAGCAATGATTTATATCTAGTCGATGATTTGCAAGAATATCATACTATTCAGGATATGTCTTATAATTATCTATCCATCTATAAGAATACTTTTAATATGCTAAGCATTGAAGAGGACTCATATCGCTCTATTGAGGAATACGCAGAAGCTATAAGTGATAACATGGCTTGGATTTATAAAAAGATGGTTTATGATGATTATTGGCCCGAACGATATTCTGAAACACATATGGCTGCAATGGATGACCTACTATCTGAGCTAGAGACATTTATTTATGTTTATCTTAATGTCCCTAAGGAAGATATAAAGAAGTTTTCAGAGCTATCTGCACCTAAGATACAATTAATTATTGAAAGGAGTGTCGGCTATGTTCAAGATTAATATAGATAAGTTGGTAAATAAAATAATCATTGTTTTATGTGCCATTATCATTATAGCTGGCTTTAAATTCTTTATAAAGTATAAAGAAGCGTCATGGTCGTATCAGCCTGATCCAGATTATTTAATACAGAATATACAAGATAAGGAATATAGAGACTTATCATTCAGGTTCCTCAGTAATAATTATAAGAATCCTAAGGGCGAGCTTAATGAGTGTATGGCTGTTGCCAATTACTATAAAAACACTAGCCTTCATAAGATGTATGAGCAAGTAGGAAATGATGAAAAAGCCATGAAATATCTAGCCTTGATGGATGAAAACATAAGTGACATGGGAGATTTATCCTTTGTGGCAGATGATATTAATAAGGAGTTAGAGGATTATACTACTAAATGAGATCTTAAATTAAAAATACACCCCAGATCTTGCCAAAGCCTTCTGGGATGCTAGGATCTTCATTAACACAACTAAGAACACTAGTGACGTTAGTCATTAGTGGTTCATTAACTCTTCTTTTTAATACTAGAGTCAAATGCATCCCTCATGGCAGGATTATTAATCATTTTGCCATAATAGTCAAATCTGGAGCCGTGACAGGGGCAGTCCCAGGTCATTTCATTCTGATTCCACTCCAGCTTACAGCCAAGATGTGGGCATTTTGTGGTTACAAAATAATATATATCTTCTTGGTCGCGATATACCCCTACCCTTTGACCATCATATTTGATAACCCCTGCCTTGCCCTTCTCGATATCCTTAAGTTTATCATGAGGAATCTTAAGATGCTCCGCAAGGAGGCTAATAGTAATATATGCGGCATCCTTCAGAAACACCCGGCTACCAGACAGCATAAGTCTTCTAGGGATAAACACCTTACGGTATTCATTATCCTTGCCAGTAATCATATCACTAATTATCATAGCTGATACCATGGAGCTGGTCATTCCCCATTTGTTAAATCCCGTAGCTACATATATATTTGGTGTTCGAACAGAATATCGCCCTATATAAGGAACAGAATCCGGTGTCATGCAATCTTGAGCCGACCAGGTATATTTTATACTTGAACCTGGATACCATTTCCTTGCAGCATTCTCTATCCTTCCATAAGAATTAATCGGTTGATACTGACCAGTTCTATGATATCCTCCACCAAGAATTAAGTAGTCCTTATATTTTCTAAAGGTAAAGCCATTCTGATCGGCATCCAGATACATGCCATCTAGCTTATCCCTAGCCTTGCCACACCCTTCAAGAGCCGTGAGATAGGATCTCTCCTGATGAAGCCTTATAAAATAATACCCAGGGACATTGATAAAAGGATAATGGGTGGCTATTACCACCTTCTTTGCCTGTACACTTCCTCCATCAGTTATGATAAGTCCATTCTTATTAATCTGGGTAACACGAGTATTCTCATATATCTTTAATGTGTCCGCAATCTTATCAAGGAACTTAAGAGGATGAAATTGTGCCTGATTATCAAATCGTATAGCTGCCTTCACCTTAAAGGGTAGAGTGGTCTCCTTAGTAAATGATGCCGGGAGTCCAAGCTTTAGGGCCGCATCAACCTCCTGTCTAATCTTTTGCTCGTCATCCAAGCTATATACATAATTAGGAAGCCTTTCAAAATCACAGTCAATTTGAAGCTTATCTATAATCTCCTGATATTTATCAATTGCCAGCTGGTTAGCCATGGCATATTCAAGAGCCCTTTGCTCTCCCTTATAGGAAATAAGCTTTTTATAGATTAGACTATGCTGGGAGGTAATCTTAGCTGTGGTATTCTTTGTAATGCCACCACCGGCCTTCCTACACTCCACTATCACAACTGGTATACCTCTTTCTTGTAGCAGATATGCTATAAGCACACCTGCTATGCCCCCTCCAATGACAGCAACCTCAGTATTTATATCACCCTTAAGACTGGGTCGTGAATTCTCTTTGGTTAAATCACCTTTTTGGGCCTCATTATTACGGCATTGCTTCTGAATCCATAAGGATTCGCCCCGTTCAAGTCCTTCTTCCTTAAAAGT
>CAZMYP010000023.1:0-29443 GCA_964570535.1 uncultured Herbinix sp. | reverse complement strand
TATGGCTGGTAACTCCGGCGGCGAAGCAATTGGTGAAGGTACATACGGTGATTGGGCAGTTTGTGAGCCACCAGTAGGATTCTTCTGGGGTGGATCATGGATTCTTGCAAGCAAGAATACCAAAATCCCTAACGCTGTTGGTAAAATTGTCGAATGGATAACACTTGATGCTTCTGAAACTGGTCTTCAGTATATGTGGGCTAACGGAACATTCTCAGGTCCTACAAAAGATGCTGTTGCATCCGGAACAGTTATGAGCAAATCAAATGGTCAAGTTGATTTCTTAAACGGACAGAATATGTTTGATGTATTCGTACCTGCTGGTGAGTTTGCTAATGGTGAAAACTTAACACAGTATGACGAAACAATTAATGGCTATTGGCGTGGACAGGTACGTGAGTACACCGCTGGTAACAAGTCTCGTGAGCAAGCAATTGTTGACTTCAAGCAGCTTGTTATGGATAACTTGGATGTTATCGTAGACTAATAATTAAAATTATTTTGGGGCGGCGAAGCCTTTCGACCGCCCCAAAATTTTATAAAAAAGGGTATTAACGTACCGGAGGTGAAGTTATGCGACGTAAAGGAGTTAGTTACGCAAAATATGGATACTTATTTTGTATCCCATTTGTAATTGTGTATCTGATTTTTCACTTTTATCCAACTGTTTATACTACAGTTATCGGCTTTACTGATTTAAAAGGAATGGGAAAAACTGATTTCAATTTTTTAGAAAATCCTTTTGGAAACTTTAAGTTAATAATAAATAACCCATCTTTCAGAAAGTCCTTAAGTAATACCGTCTTAATCTGGATTGTCAACTTTATACCACAGATTCTTTTAGCTTTATTGCTAACGGCTTGGTTCACAAACAACCGTCGTAAAATCAAGGGTCAGGGTGCTTTTAAAGTTTTATTCTATATGCCTAATATCATGACTTCTGCAACAATAGCAATATTATTTAGCACACTGTTTGCATATCCCGTAGGCCCAGTTAATTCATTATTAATTAATTTGGGTATTAAAGAGGCTCCAACATATTTTATTATGAGTAAGTCTGCAACTAGGGGAATTATTGCATTTATACAGTTTTGGATGTGGTATGGTTACACCATGATTATTCTGGTCTCTGGTGTACTTGGAATTAATCCTGAGCTTTTTGAAGCTTCAGAAATAGACGGAGCCACAAGCAGACAGACTTTTTTTAAAGTCACACTACCAAATTTAAGAACAATATTGTTATTTACTTTGGTTACAAGCTTAGTAGGCGGATTGAATATGTTCGATATTCCTAAGTTTCTTAATGATGGTGGACCTGATAGTTCCACACTAACATCTAATTTATTTATTTACAATCAAGCTTTTAAGGGGAGCTACTTATATAACCGTGCTTCTGCTGCAAGTTTAATTATGTTTTTAATAATTGGAATATGCTCAGCAGCTATTTTTATTATTATGCGTGATAGGGATGCAGCAAAGCTTAATAAAATAAATAAGATGCATATAAAAAAATGGAAAAAAGCTGAAAAGGAAGCAAGGAGGATGGCTAAATGAGAAAAGAGAAAACCATACCTCAACGTATTTTTAAGATTATAGTCTACATAGTATGTATATTTTTGGCAATACTAAGTATAATGCCATTTTATATTATGTTTGTTAATGCTACCCGTGGAACTTATGAGATTCAATCTAATGCTATATCTTTATTTCCTTCAACATTTTTAAAAAGTAATTATGAAGTACTAATGGGAAAAAGCTTTAGTCCATTTAAGGGTTTTGTTAATTCAATGATTATTTCCACAGGTTCAACGGTACTAACAGTTTATTTTTCTTCATTAACAGCATATGCACTAGTTGCATATAATTGGAAGTTGCGTCAAGCCTTCTTCACATATATTATGGCTGTAATGATGATACCTGCTCAGTTAACCAGTATAGGCTTCTATCAGTTTATGTGGCGTTTGGGCTTGACCAATAATTATCTACCACTAATTATTCCTTCGATTGCAGCTCCAATGACAGTCTTTTTTATGCGTCAATATTTATTAGGAACTCTATCATTGGACATTGTTAATTCTGGTAGAATTGATGGTGCTCGTGAATTTGGTATCTTTAATAAGATTGTCTTACCTATTATGAAACCAGCTATTGCTACACAAGCTATTTTTGCATTTGTAGGAAGCTGGAATAATATATTTATGCCAATGGTTTTACTTAATGATACAGAAAAATATACATTACCTATAATGGTAAGCTTATTAAAAGGAGATATCTATAAGACAGAATACGGTTCAGTTTATCTTGGTTTAACACTTACAGTATTACCGTTGTTTATTGTATATTTCTTATTAGCGAAGTATATTATAGCTGGTGTTGCCTTAGGAAGTGTTAAGGAATAAGGTAATTTGGCTATACTAATATTATAGAGAAAAAAAGAGATGGTGCCTTATACCATCTCTTTTTTTATATAATAGGAAAGTTCGTCCTATTATATAAAAACTTCTTTTGAATCATCATAAAGTATTTACAAAGGAATACAAAGGTTTCTAACAATTTCAGCTTCCCTTGACTTTTGTGTATATTAATATACAATATATATATATGCTTATTTACTATTTAGGACAGATGATACCAATTGTTAATACAAAAGGCTGATATATGAGTTAATCTAGTTTAAATACATTAAATGTACTTAAATATTATATGGAAGTAAATAAGTGTTAATATTAGATGAATCAAGGAGGAACATATTATGGCAGTAACAGCAGTTTTAAAGATTGAGGTTAGAAAGGAAGTTTCCAAGAAAGACAATAAGAAACTTCTAAATGATGGCTATATTATTGGAGTAATTAATCATAAGGGAATGGATTCTATTCCAGTAGCTGTAAGGAAGGATGAATTTAGAAGAGTTCTAAAGGATAATGGAAGAAATGCATTATTAAAGCTTCAGGACTCTGATAATAACAGTTATGATGTTATGGTAAAGACTATAGAATTATCTCCTATGAAATATGAGTATCATCATGTAGATTTTCAAGTGGTTTCACTAACAGAAAATATTAAGGTTGATATAGCTTTGAAATTTACAGGTGTAGAATTCTTAGAGACTAAGCGATTAATTTTAAATAGGCAGATGGATACAATCCAAGTATCCGGATTACCACAGGACATACCAGATACTATTGAAGTTGATGTTTCAGATAAAAATAGCGGTGACAGTATCTTTGTAAGCGATTTGAAATTTGATAATGGAATCACTTGTGAAGTTGACCCAACTCAATTAGTTGCAAACTTTAATGAAGCTAAGGCTTCTACTGAAGCTTCAGCTGATGATGAGGATACTGTTGTTGAAAGTGAAGTGGCATTAAGTACAGAGGAATAATTAGTAAATATTAATCTAATTTATACTTAATAAAAATAGTATGTTGTTATCTTAAAAATAACAACATACTATTTTATTGTTGAAAAGCTTATAAATTTCTGAATTTCAATAAATATTTGAGCAGGCTTTTGTTATCTTTCTATCATTAATGAATAATGGTTGTCTCCAAATTATTAATCTGTTATTATTAGTAATAATTATTAAATAATATATAGGAGGAGCTTTATGGATACTATATTATTTGACTTAGATGGAACCTTACTACCTATGGATCAGGATAAATTTATAGAATGTTATTTTAAGGGAGTGGCTACTAAGCTTATACCTTATGGAATAGAACCTAGAGACTTAATTAATGCGGTAGGTGAAGGCACAAAGAAAATGCTAAGCAATGATGGAACTATGTATAATTATGATCGATTCTGGAACAAAATTTCTGACATTATGGGAGAGAAGATAAGAGAGTTTGAATCTGTTTTTATGGAGTATTATAAAAATGAATTTCAAAATATAAAAGATACAACAACCCCAAATTCTTTATCAAAGAAATGTATTAATATCCTTAAAAAGAAGGGTTATCGTCTTGTTCTTGCAACAAATCCACTCTTTCCTGAAATAGCTACATATAGTCGAATATATTGGGCAGGATTAGTGCCAGAGGACTTTGAATGGATAACCACCTATGAGAATTCATCATATTGTAAACCTAATATAGAATATTATAAAGAAATACTTAATAATATTAAAGCTTCTGTAAATCAATGCATTATGATTGGCAACGATGTAAGTGATGATATGGTTACAAATTCAATTGGAATGGATGTTTTTCTAGTTACTGATTGCTTAATTAATATAAATGGTGATGATATAGAAAAGTATAGGAAGGGTTCATTTAGGAATTTAATAGATTTTGTAAAAGGTCTACCAGATATTAATTAATTATACCCTTCTTATATATTGTTTAAGAAGGGTATAAGGATAAGCCATATAATATGTGAAATATTAACTAAAGAGTAAATTGCTAGTGATATAAGAAGACCAATATTTGTAGCTTTTAACTGTTCACCGTCTGATATATATATTCTTTTGTAAAGATAATATAATAAACCAGCAGGGAGAATAATTTTTATTACAATACTAATTAGTGGGTTTTCTACTGCATTTACCATAAATATATTAGCCTCTTTAAATAAGCCTGTTTGTAATAAAGATAAAGTAAATATAATATCTATAACATTAAGAATATATAAGATTATTAATTTTTTGCGAATACTTATTAAATTATAACTCTTTATAAATGTAATTATATTATTCACCTCCTAATAGGAGTATTGACATAATATATTACTTTAATCACTAACATAAGTTTTGTCATATTCAAAAATATATTATAGCATTGCTTTATTGCTTAATATATTTTTGAATTGCTTAATTGCTAAATTTATTAAAGCAGTTCGATTTGGATTCGCTTATCTTTCTCTAGTACTTCCTTGGTCATCTTGATTCTCATATCTTTAAGCTTTTCGGCTAAGTTATCATTATAGACAGCAAGAATCTGTATAGCCAGTAGAGCGGCATTATTTGCACCGTCTATTGCAACTGTAGCCACAGGAATGCCTTTAGGCATCTGAACTGTAGATAGTAGAGCATCAATACCGTCTAGTTCCGAGGATTTCATTGGAATTCCTATAACTGGTAAGGTTGTATGAGCGGCAATTATTCCAGCTAGATGAGCCGCCTTTCCTGCTGCGCATATAATTACTCCAAATCCATTTGATCTTGAATTAGATGCAAACTCACAGGCCTGCTGTGGTGTTCGATGTGCACTCATAATATGAACTTCTGTTAAAACACCAAATTCCTTGAGAGTATTAATAGCACCTTTTACAATTGGTAAATCGGAATCACTTCCCATTAATATTGCTACCTTTTTATCCATTGTTGCCTCCTTATTATAAGTGTTTGCAAATGTTTTTATAATTCATATAATTATTCAAATATATCGTATTATTATTCTACTGTCAATTATATTGAATAAATCAATAAGAAATTATTATTTAAAATTATTGGCACATATAGGTATCAACTGGAGTGCCCAGTTAATGGTTGATTTTTTTAAAATTATATAATATAATATTTTTAGATGTAAAAACTAAATTTTTATAAATAATATAAAAAAAGTAGGTTTTGTTATGATTAGTAAAAAGAAGAGTACTGGTATTATTATAAACACTGATGAAGAATATAGACGAGATATTTTTATAGTATTAACTCAGACGCAGACCTATCCTGCTAGAGCAATACGTTTTTATACACATGAGCCCTATGCTCATGCATCAATAGCCTTTGATGAGGATTTAGAAGAGATGTACAGCTTTGCAAGGCGAGGAATTTACAATCCTTTTAATGCAGGATTTATAAGAGAACATATTGATCAGGGCGTATTTGGGAGGTATGTTTCAACGACCTGTGGTATATATCAGCTTGGAGTTACCGAAAAGCAATATATTAGGATTCGTAAAGAAGTAGAAGTCTTTAATCAAAATAAAGATGTCTATTCATATAATTATTTGGGCTTACTGGGGGCTGCATTTAATATTCCCGTATGCTCAAAGCAAAAATATTTTTGCTCACAGTTCGTTGCATATATTCTTGAACAAAGTGATATACATATTTTTGATAAAAGCTATGGCTTGGTAAAGCCAAGAGATATAAGAATTAATCCTTATTTAAAGACAATATATCAAGGTGTATTATCAGAATATAAATATTACAAAAAAGATATTCGTATGGCATAAAAAAGCTATTGCAATCACAATTTGCAATAGCTCTTTTTAATTTATTTATTAGGCTAGAAACTTAATTATTTTTCTTTTCAGATATACGCTTAAAGGCTTTAATGATTTCATTTACTATAAGAGGTACAAGTGCAAATAATATTACCAAGCCCCAATCCTTAAGAGTTAGTTGTTGAACTTGGAAAGCATTGGCAAGGGTAGGAACTGAGATGACCATTAATTGAAGCAGGAGACCAGTTAATATTGCTCCAATTAGGTATTTGTTCTTAAACAGACCTACCTGGAAAATTGATTTTGTAGTATCTCGCATCGAAAGAGAGTAGAATAGTTGAGAAGCAGCTAACACTACAAAAGCCATGGTTCTTGCATAGGTTAAAGCATTTTGATATATAGGATTTTTTAAGTCTACAATTACTTTTCCCAGAGGGTAAGAATGTTCCCATAAACCATAATAAAATGCGGATAATGTGAGTACACCTATCAATAAGCCACCAAGAATGGAACGCAGGCCTGCGCCATTAGCGAAGAAGCTTTCTTTGGGGTTCCTTGGCTTTTTTTTCATAACGTCATGATCACTAGGATCAATACCTAATGAAATAGCAGGTAGAGAGTCGGTAATAAGGTTAATCCACAAAAGGTGAGTTGCAAGCAGAGGAACTGGCCAATTTAGAAGGATGGATAAGAATATTGCTATTACCTCACCTAGATTACAAGAAAGCAGGAAAATAACAGCCTTCTTGATATTATTGTAGATATTTCTGCCTTCCTCTATGGCGTGAACTATTGTTGTGAAATTATCGTCAGTAAGTATCATATCACTGGCACCCTTAGCCACATCGGTACCGGTAATACCCATAGCTACTCCAATATCAGCATATTTAAGGGAGGGTGCGTCATTAACACCATCACCGGTCATAGATACTATGTTGCCCTGTGCTTTAAAGGCTCTTACAATTTTCACTTTATGCTCAGGGGATACTCTGGCAAATACTCTATAGTTATTAATCTGCTTGACAAATTCCTCTTCTGGTATTTCATCTATTTCTGCACCTGTAATGCTTTGATTGATGTTATCAGCTATTTCAAGCTCTTTTGCAATGGCTACAGCAGTATTTTTATGGTCACCAGTTATCATTATAGGTATAATTCCGGCATTCTTTGCCTCGCGAATCGAATCCTTTACTTCAAGTCTTGGAGGATCAATCATACCCACTAAACCAATAATGGTAAGATCCTTCTCCATATCCTCTGGCTCGATTATATCTTGAGTATCCTTATATGCTGCTCCCAGAACACGAAGAGCTGAATCAGACAATTCTTCTGTTATCTTTAGATATTCCAATTTCATTTCATCTGTTAAGGGAAGAACCTTTCCATTTACCAAAGCACTTGTACATATCTTAAGTAAATTATCTATAGCTCCTTTTGTATTAACCCTATATCCATTTCCATTTATGTTTTGAGTTGACATAAGCTTGCGATCAGAATCAAAAGGAAATTCCGAAACTCTTTTGTGTTCATTATTTAAAATTCCCTTACTAAGCTTATATTTATTACCAAGAACAACTAGAGCTATTTCTGTAGGATCTCCAGTTCCCTGGTCATTTTCATAGGTTGCATCAGAGCAAAGGACCAGAGTTTTTATTAATTCTGTTTCATCGATGGTTCCTGATAAGTCTTCAGAGGATTGATCAATGTCAGTAAGTAATCCATGGGTATAATGCTTTGTTACGGTCATTTTATTCTGGGTTAGGGTGCCTGTTTTATCGGAACAAATGATATTGACAGAACCTAGGGTCTCAACTGCAGGAAGCTTTTTTACTATGGCATTAATCTTGGACATCCTAGTAACACCTAAGGCTAATACTATAGCGACTATGGCGGCCAATCCTTCTGGTATTGCAGCAACAGCTAAGCTGATGGCAGTTAGGAACATTTCCATGGCATCTCTTTTTTGTATAAGTGCAATAACAAAGATTAGTACACATATTCCAATGGCCAGATAACCTAAGATTCTTCCAAGCTCATCTAGTCTCTTTTGTAAGGGGGTCATCTCGTCGGTATCATCATCCAAAATCTTTGCTATTTTACCTATTTCAGTTTCCATAGCAGTTGCTACGACTATTCCTTCGCCTCTGCCGTAGGTAACAAGGGTTGACATAAATGCCATATTTGCTTTGTCACCCAAGGATGTCTTTTGATCTGATAAGATTGCTGATGCGTTTTTATTTGTGGGAACGGACTCCCCAGTAAGGGCAGACTCTTCAATTTGAAGATTTACACTTTCTGTTAGTCTTATATCTGCAGAGATAAAACGTCCCGCATCTAAGATAATAACGTCTCCTGGTACAACTTCTGCTGAATTGATTTCAATAATATTATTGTCCCGCCGTACAAGGGATCTTGGAGTAGTCATTTTCTGCAGTGCTTCAACTGCTTTTTCTGCTTTATATTCTTGTACAACACCAATAACTGCATTTAAAGTTACGACTAAAAGGATAATAATAGCATCAGAATATTCTCCAATAATAATTGTAATAACCGCAGCTCCTAGAAGAACATATATAAGCATATCCTTTAGCTGTGAAAAAAACAGTGAAAAAATGTTTTTTTTGGGTTTACCCTTTAATTGATTAGTACCATACTGTTCAAGTCTTTTTTTTGCTTCTTCATTAGAAAGACCAATTGTGAGATTAACATTAAGCTCCTTAATAATATCATCTTGTGATTTTAAAAACCACATAAGCACACCTCTTTCATCTCCATTTTATTGTGTTTTCTTAAAACTAATTACATTATACTTTAAGTTGTTACACGAAAACTTTTTTTGCTTTTAAATCATGAAATAAATTATAACAAATATTATCTTATAAATCATTAAAATTTGTTAAAACTTTTATAAATAGAAATACTTGCAAAATTTACAAATAACATAGACAATATAAGAAAGAATATTTGTAGTTAATAACAATTTGATTTAGATATTATGGGAGGATATATAAGACATGCTGGATTTGATTAATGAATACTTTATAAGCTATGGAGCAGAAGATAAGGCGGCCGGAATTTTTGCAACTCTTACAATAACCCTTGTACTTATTTTGATATGCCTTGTGGTAAATGTTATTTTTAAACATGTATTTTTGCGAATAGTAACAAAAATTATTAGAAGTAATAAATTAACCTGGGATGATATTCTATTAGAACGAAAGGTTATACAAAGAGCCATGGGTATTGTTCCGGGTATTATTATCTATAGTGCTGCATTTATATATAAAAATCCTGAGCTTATCAATGTTATACGCAGATTTGCTTCAACTTATGTAATGGTTATATTGGTTTTTATTATTAGCTCTATTTTAAATGCTATTGATGACATATATCGTACAAAAGAAATTTCAAAGACAAGGCCTATTAAGGGATTCCTACAGGTTATTAAAATTCTTGCCTACATTGTTATTGCTATTGTAATTATTGCTACGCTCATAGGACAGAGTCCTCTAATATTATTAAGCAGTATAGGTGCTTTGACTGCAGTGTTTTCTTTTGTGTTTAAGGATTTAATACTTGGGTTTATTGCAGGTATACAATTGACTTCAAATGATATGCTTAGAATTGGTGATTGGATTGAAATGCCCAAATATGGAGCTGATGGAGATGTTACTGAGATTACTTTAAACACTGTAAAGGTTCAGAACTTTGATAAAACTATAGTAACAATACCAGCCTATGCACTAATATCGGATTCCTTTAAAAACTGGAGAGGAATGCATCAATTTGGAGGAAGAAGGATAAAAAGATCTATTTATATTGATGTAAATACTATTGGCTTTTGCAGCCCTGAAACAATTAAAAAGTTTATGAAAATAAACTATCTAAAGGAATATATTATAGAAAAAGAAAAAGAGATAGATAATTATAATAAGAATAACAAGATAGATATTAGTCAAAAGGTTAATGGACGTCGTATGACAAATGTGGGTACCTTTAGAGCTTATTTGCAAAATTATATAAATAACCATCCGGGAATAAACCAGGAAAAAACTCTAATGGTTAGGCAGCTTGCCCCAGAAGATAAGGGATTACCCTTAGAAATTTATGCCTTTACTAATGACACACGTTGGACTGTATATGAAAATGTTCAATCTGATATATTTGATCATATATTTGCCATAGCAGGAGAGTTCGGATTAAGAATATTCCAGATACCCTCTGGTAATGACATATCTAATATTACATCAAAAGATAAATAATTAGTAACTATTCAGAACCCCGAGAATCACGAAGTGGATTCGAGTGCTTCAGCGCCAAAATGGATGTATTATATCCGTTTTGTGTGCATAGGCATCGTAAGATGCTCTGTAACTGTGAAGGCACTGAATAGTTACAATAATTTTAAAGAATAAGGCTGCTGCTTCACATTTGTTCAAACGTTAAAGCAACAGCCTCATCTGCTGTCTCAAATATTCTGTTTTTGGAATAACCTGATTATGAGCCTTTCAAGAACTTATACCAATTAAGGCTAGTATTCTTTCAATACGTTCCAAATCTAATTCTTGCTTTAAAAGAATTTAACTGTCCAACGCAACCACCTCATGTTCTTAGCTAAACCGATGTCTGTAATTCTGAGACTAAATTACAAAACAATCATCTATATATAGATACGGATAAACTCTTAGATATAGTTACACATGAAGTTTTGAGTTCTCGTCCGTATCTAACTACTATTATATCTTTAAAATCAAAACTTATACCTAAATATATTAATAAAAAAAATTTACTTAAACTATGCTGATTAAGCATAGTTATTACCTTGAAACGATATAATTCATTCAATTAACGAAAACGATTAAGTGATTTTTTTAAAATAACTATTGCATATATAAGAAAAAAGGGTTATTATAAATACAAGATGTTAAGAAGTTTATAAGATATTACATATAAAATTTGTTAACAAATTATCAAATATGAAATTGTTAGTTATTAATTTCGATAATTATTAGAATTGTTGCATTAATTTGTACATAATGCTAGATTTTATTCTAAGAAAACGTTTAAGTTGAGTTGTGTAATATTTTCAAGCAGGGGAGTTCTATGATTTCACTTAAAGATATATCTATAAAATGCGGAGTATCAGTGGCTACAGTTAGTAAGGCTCTTAATAACCATCGTGATATTTCTCAGGCTACCAAGAATAATATTATTAAAGCAGCCAAGGAAATGGGATATTACCCTAACTCCTTTGCAAGAGCACTAAAAACAAATCGTACATATAATATTGGGGTGTTATTTGTAGATGAAGCTCAAAGTGGACTGACACATGATTATTTTGCTAATGTTCTTGATAGCTTTAAGGTTGAAGCAGAAAGTCATGGATATGACATTACTTTTATTAATAAGCATATGGGTCTTAGGAAGATGTCATATTATGAGCATAGTAAATACAGGGGTGTTGATGGTGTAGTAATAGCCTGTATTGATTTTTCAGACCCTGATGTGCGAGAACTAATACATGGTGATTTGCCGGTTGTTACTATTGACCATGTGTTTGACAATAGAACAGCTATAATATCCGACAATGTAAAGGGTATAAAAGATTTAATTACATATATTTATGAGATGGGACATAAAAAGATTGCATTTATTCACGGAGCCGATTCTTCTGTTACACAAAATCGTGTAGGAAGTTTTTATAAAACACTTAATGAATTAGGAATTAATACACCTGATGAATATGTTAAGGAAGGTATATATCATGATGCCGATACAACATATAAACTTACAAGGGAATTACTGTCCTTGAAGGATCGACCAACCTGTATTGTTTTTCCCGATGATTTTTCCTGTATCGGAGGAATCAATGCTATAAAAGATTTTGGGCTTACTTGTCCAGATGATATTTCTATAGCAGGCTATGATGGAGTGCTATTATCACAGGTACTGAACCCAAAGCTTACTACTTATAAGCAGGATACTAGATCCTTAGGTAAAAAGGCTGCAAGCAAACTAATATCATTAATTGATAATCCTAAAGCTAATATTATTGAAAGAATTGTTGTAGAAGGTAATCTTCTTTATGGGGAATCCATAAAAAGATTATAAGCACGAGATTTTCCAGTCATTTTATAATATATATTAATGTATAAAGCGATGTAGGGGAGTTTTTATATATAATTAATTATAATAAGTAAAATGACAGGTATCTATATTTTTCCTCCTAGCAAATCCGTAGCCTTCAAAAACCCTGGGGAGAGTTAATGAAAGGCTGCGGATATATGCAACTGTAATAATTAAATATATAATTTATATATAAGCTGTTCATTGAGCATATCTCATGGGCAGCTTATTTTTTTCATCTAATAGGAAAGTTCGTCCTATTAGATGAAAAAATGCTCCGCAAGGTAAAGGATTAAAAATGATTTATTTGAATAATACTCTTAATGGGATAAAATATTATTTTAGTTGATAATTTGATCTTGATTTGATCTTGAAAAGTGGAACTTGAAAAGTCTATAATTTGTTGAATTAAAAAACAATATGATATATAATATAAATATGTTTGTTTGGTAGTAAAATGAATTGTGAGGTGGATTTATGGCAAAAGAAATCGTACAAACTGTCCGTAAAGCCGAATTATCTGCAGAAAAATTAGAAAAAGATGCTCAAAAACAAAAAGAGATTATGATTTCACAGGCTAAGCAAAAGGCCAAAGAGTTATCAGTTAAACTTCTAAATGATGCACAAGCTCAAGCAGATAATGATATTAAAGAGGCAGAGCGGCAAAGTAATCATTTATTGCAGGAAGCAAGTAAAGAAGCGGAAAAGGAAGTATCGTTTCTTATGGAAATGGCAAAAATCAAGGAGCAAGCAGCCATTGATTTAGTTATCTCTAATGTCGTATGACATAAAATTTAAGACTGAAATGGCAAAGGAGGTGTATTAATTATGGCATTGCTGCCAATGCAGCGAATTTATATTTATGGATTAAAAAAAGATAGAAAGCAAATTTTAGAGTTATTACAACAACGTGGTGCGGTGGAAGCAAGGAGTTTGCTTAAAGAGGATAAGGTTTTTAATAAATCCGATGTTTCAGCCATGATACAAATCTTAGAAAAAAACATAGATATTACTAGCGATGCTCTTAGAATTCTAAGTAATTATGTAAAAGAGGATAAATCGATTTTTTCTGCCTTAGAGGGCAGGAAGGAATTATCAGTTGATGTCTATGATTCATTTAAAGATAAGTATAAAACCGTTATAGGCGTTGCAAAGCGTATAATTCAGCTGTCAAAAATAATAGCAGAAAACAATGGTGAACTTTTACGACTCCAAACTCAAATTGAAATTCTTACACCATGGGTAAAGCTTGATGTTCCATTGAATTTTAAAGGCACTAAGCATACTACCGGCTTTATAGGAACTTTATCTAAACCTTGGGAATTGGAAGATATTTATAAGAAGCTAGAAGAGTATATGCCTTTAGACGTTGAAATCATAAGTGCTTCAAAAGAACAAACTTGTATATTTGTATTAACTACAAATAATAACAAGGATAAGGTTTTTGAAACCTTACGTGGTATGGAATTTTCACTTCCCTCACTTTCAATTGATAAAGCTCCTGCAGAACAATTAAGATTATTTGAAGAGGATATAGAGAATGCACAAGCTATAATTGAAGCTTCAACTCTAGAGTTGGAATCCTATGACAAGGAATGTGGTAATTTGAAGTTTTTGTTAGACTACGAAACCATGAGAAGTGAAAAGTACGAAGTTATAGGAAATATGATTCAATCAAACAATGTCTTTATTTTTACGGGATTTATAGCTGAAAGGGATAGTGAGGCAGTTAAGGAAGAGTTAAGTAGTACCTTTGATCTTATGGTAGAACTTACTGAGCCTAAGAAGAAAGATGATATACCAATTCTTTATAAAAATAATGGTTTTAGTGAGCCTTTAGAGGGTACTGTAAATGCATTTAGTCCTCCAGGTAAGGGTGAAATGGACCCAACAATGGTGATGTCTCTATTTTATTATATGTTGTTTGGACTTATGCTATCTGATGCAGGATATGGATTTGTAATTGCTTCTGGGTGTGCATTTGCACTAATTAAATTCAAGAAAACCATGGAAAAACCCATGAAGAATACTTTGAAAATGTATATGTATTGTGGAATTGCAACTGTATTTTGGGGAATTGTATTTAGCAGCTATTTTGGAGACATATTTGATGTGGTAGGTACTACGTTTTTTGGTATTACTAAAACACCAGTTATTCCTCCCTTATGGTTTTTCCCAGTAGAAAAGCCTATGCTTATGCTTACATTTTCAATGGCTTTAGGAATAGTTCATCTATTAACAGGTCTTGCTATGAAGGGATACCAGTTAGCCAAGCAAAAGGACTATAAGGGTATTATCTATGATGTAGTACTATGGTTTGTTCTAATCATTAGTGGTGTAATTTTGCTATTGTCTATGGAGATGATAACAAATATTCTAGGTATCACCGTAAATATATCGGATAAAATTGTTAGTATTTCAAGTATCTTAGTAGTTGGTGCAGCTATTGGAATTATACTTACTAATGGTAGAGAGTCAAAAAATCCATTTAAGCGAATTTTAAAAGGATTATATGCTTTATATGGTATATCTGGTTATCTTAGTGATGTATTATCATATTCACGTCTGCTTGCCTTAGGGCTTGCAACCGGTGTTATAGGTTCTGTAATAAATAAGATGGCAGCCATGACATCAGGTGGAATCCTAGGTCCAGTTATATTTACTGTTGTTGTTATTTTAGGACATGCGCTAAATTTGGGTATAAATGCCCTAGGAGCATATGTTCATACAAACCGTCTTCAATATGTAGAGTTCTTTGGTAAGTTTTATGAGGGCGGGGGAAAGATCTTCAAACCCTTTGGAATTAATACAAAATATTATAAATTTAAGGAGAAAGCAAAATATGGAAATGTTAAATAATTATGGTATTGTATTAGCATTATTAGGTGCTACATTAGTAGCGTTAATTCCCGGTATGGCTTCTGCTAAAGCAGTAAGTATGGGTGGTATAGCAGGAGCTGGAGTTATAACAGAGAATCCTGCTCTGTTTGGTAAGGTTCTTATTCTACAGCTTCTTCCTGGTACCCAGGGTATTTATGGACTTTTAATTGCATTTATAACCTTGTCACAAATTGGAGTATTAGGTGGAAGTAGTGATATAACCTTTATTAAGGGTATGCTTTATCTTGCATCTTGTATGCCTATGATTATTGTAGGCTATACATCCGCAATCAGACAGGCAAAAGCTTCTGTAGCAAGTATTGGAGTTGTTGCTAAGAGACCTGATCAATTTGGTAAAGCTATGATATTCCCAGCAATGGTTGAGACCTATGCTATTTTGGCACTTTTGATTTCAATGTTGGCAATAAACGGTGTTAGTGGTTTAAATATATAACAGTTGGGAGAGTTAAAAATGACTGGATTAGAAAAGATTATTAAGGCAATTGAAGTGGATTCCCAAAACCGTGCTGACAAAATACTTGCCGAGGGAAAGGAAGAATCTGACGGTATTCTGTCTTCTGCTAAGAAAGAGGCTGAGATTACTGGTTCTAAGATCAGAGAAAATACTGCATTAGAAACCAAAGCAATATTAAATCGAACAGAATCAAGTGCTAAGCTTATAAGAAGGCAGTTGATTTTAGATGGGAAGCAGAAGTTAATAGGTGAAATTATACTTAAAGCTAAGAATAAGCTTACCAGTCTTTCGGATACAGAATATTTTGATATAATTCTTCAAATCGTAAAAAAGAATGCCCATAATGAAGCTGGTATAATTATGTTTTCAAAAACCGACTTAGAAAGATTGCCGCAAAACTTTCTAGATAGTTTGGAAGTATCCCTTAAGGATATCAAGAATGCATCCCTTACTATATCTGAGGAAGCAGCTCAGATCGATGGGGGCTTTATACTTAAATATGGAGAAATAGAAGAAAATTGTTCTTTTGAAGCATTATTTATTGATTCAAAGGATGAACTTCAGGATAAGATAAATGCATTTTTATTCGATTAGAAGGACCGGAAAGAAGGTGAAGCTATTTGCTTAGCATAAAAAATCGCGGTTTATTGAATGGAAATAAAAATGAAATGAATGATAAGGAATATATTTATGCGGTTGCTCGTATACGTTCAAAGGAACTGTCCTTATTTAATAAGTCAGATATTGACCAATTAATGAATTGCAACACTGAAAAGGATTGTTTGCGGTTTTTAGCTGATAAAGGTTGGGGTAAAGATGAAGCCAAAACCTCAGAGCAGGTGTTAGCATCTGAAAGAGAAAAAACCTGGGAGCTTCTAGGTGAACTAGTAGAGGATATATCAGTATTTAATACCTTTCTATGTGGAAATGACTATCATAACCTAAAGGCTGCCATTAAGCAGGTATATAAGGGTAATGATTTAAGCAATATTTTTCTTTCGAATTGCACCATTGATCCCCAAATGATTATTATGGCAATTAGAGAACAGGATTTTTCATTACTTCCAATTAATATGCAAGAGGTTGCCAGAGAAGCCTTTAGAATCCAGCTTCATACAGGTGATAGTCAGCTCTGTGAAATATTAATTGATAAGGCTGCTCTTGATAATATTTATTCCAATGGAAAAGCTACTGGTAATGAACTTTTATCTCAATATGTTGAGTTGAAAATTGCTGCAGCTAATATTAATATAGCAATTCGAAGTGTAAAAACTAATAAGGATAAGGAGTTTTTGAAGAAGGCACTAGCTGAATGTCAAAGCCTGGATATAAATATGCTTATTGAAAGTGCATTAGAAGGGATGGAATCAATATATAGTTACCTTTCTAAAACAGTCTATTTTGATGGTGTATCTGCACTACAAGAATCATCTCAAGCATTTGAACGTTGGTGTGATAATCAGATAATTGCTTTTATCCGCCCACAGAAATATAATCCATTTACCCTGTCACCTTTGGCGGCTTATCTATTGGCCCGGGAAAACGAGATTAAGACAGTTAGAATTATACTTTCAGGTAAGAGAAACGATATATCGGATGATGTAATCCGGGAAAGATTGAGGGAAATGTATGTATAAGGTTGCAGTTATGGGCGATCGAGACAGTATATATGGATTTGCTGCGATCGGCCTAGATACCTATCCTGTAGAAAATACGGCAGATGCAGCACTATTATTAAAAAAATTAGCTGGTCAGCAATATGCTGTAATATATATTACAGAAAACCTTCAGGCAGAACTGGAATCGGAGATAAATCATTATGTTTCCATGCATCAGCCGGCAATTATACCTATTCCCGGAGTATTTGGTAATACTGGAATGGGTATGAGAAATGTTAAAAAGTCAGTGGAACGTGCAGTTGGTTCTGATATTATATTTAATAATGATTAAATATTTTGGTTTATTATTTAGTAGAAAATCGATTGAAGAAGCAGGTGAATAATATGAGTAAAGGCACCATTAAAAAAGTAGCCGGTCCTTTGGTAATTGCAGAGGGTATGCGCAATGCCAATATGTATGACGTGGTTCGTGTAAGCGATCAGCGTCTTATCGGTGAAATTATAGAAATCCATGGAGATCAGGCTTCAATCCAGGTTTATGAAGAAACCTCAGGACTTGGGCCAGGAGAGCCAGTGGAATCAACCGGTGCACCCTTAAGTGTTGAATTAGGACCAGGGCTAATCGGAAGTATTTTTGACGGTATCCAGCGTCCTTTAGTAGACATTATGGAAGCAACTGGTACAAATTTAAAGCGAGGTGTTGAGATCCCTTCCCTAAATAGGGATAAAAAATGGCATTTTACACCTACTGTGTCTGAAGGCACTGAAGTAGAAGCAGGGGATATTCTAGGAACAGTAAAGGAAACAGATATAGTTATTCAAAAAATTATGGTTCCCTACGGTCTAAAAGGTACTATTACTTCTATTGCAGAGGGAGAGTTTACCGTTGTTGATACTATTGCTGTATTAGAGAAAGAAGATAAGACAAAAGAAAACATTAGCTTAAAGCAGGAATGGCCAGTACGTAGGGGAAGACCTTATAAGCAAAAATTATCTCCAGACAAACCTCTTATTACAGGTCAAAGAGTTATAGATACATTATTTCCAATAGCTAAGGGTGGTGTAGCTGCTATTCCTGGACCATTTGGTAGCGGTAAGACTGTTGTGCAGCATCAGCTAGCTAAATGGGCCGACGCTGATATCGTTGTATATATTGGCTGTGGTGAACGTGGAAATGAAATGACTGATGTTCTTAATGAATTCCCTGAACTTAAGGATCCAAAGACAGGTAAGTCATTGATGGAGAGAACAGTATTGATTGCCAATACCTCTGATATGCCGGTTGCAGCTCGTGAGGCTTCTATCTATGTCGGTATTACAATAGCGGAGTATTTCCGTGATATGGGATATTCTGTAGCCTTAATGGCTGATTCCACATCCCGTTGGGCTGAGGCGCTTCGTGAGATGTCAGGACGTCTTGAAGAAATGCCAGGAGAGGAAGGCTATCCTGCATATCTAGCCAGCCGTTTAGCACAGTTTTATGAGAGAGCTGGAAGAGTTATATCCCTTGGTAAAGAGGGAAGAGAAGGAGCCTTATCTGCTATAGGTGCTGTATCTCCTCCAGGTGGAGATATATCTGAGCCAGTATCCCAGGCAACACTTCGTATAGTTAAGGTGTTCTGGGGACTTGATGCTAATTTGGCCTATAGAAGACATTTTCCTGCTATTAATTGGCTGACTAGTTACTCCTTATATGATATGGGTAAATGGTTTAATGCAAATGTAGATAGTCAATGGACAGGGTTAAAGGGTCGAATTATGAAATTATTAAATGATGAGGCTGAACTTGATGAGATAGTAAAGCTAGTTGGTATGGATGCACTTTCTTCACCTGATCGCTTGAAGCTTGAAGCAGCTAGATCCATTCGTGAAGATTATCTTCATCAGGATGCATTTCATGAGGATGATACCTATACAAGCCTTGAAAAACAGTATTTAATGATGGAGCTTGTCCTACATTTTTATGATTTTTCATTAGAAAATATAAATGAGCTTTCTGTTGACGATTTAGTTAAACTACCTGTTAGAGAAAGAATTGGACGCTTTAAATATATTAAGGTAGATAAGATTAAGAAAGAATATGATGAAATTTTGATTCAGTTAACCAGAGAAATAAATGAGATTGTTCAGAAGGAGGGATCCTAATGCCCAAAGAATATAGAACGATTCAAGAGGTAGCAGGTCCTCTGATGTTAGTACAAGGAGTAGAAAACGTAGCCTTTGATGAACTAGCTGAAATTGAGCTTGAGAATGGTGAAAGACGTCGCTGTAGAGTATTGGAAATAGACGGTGGCAATGCATTAGTCCAGTTATTTGAGAGCTCCACAGGAATAAACTTATCCTCTAGTAAGGTACGTTTTTTGGGACGTAGTATGGAACTTGGTGTATCTGAAGATATGCTAAGCCGAGTGTTCGATGGTTTAGGACGTCCAATTGATGAAGGTCCTGAGATTTTACCTGAGCAAAGACTTGATATTAATGGTCTACCAATGAACCCCGCGGCTAGAAATTATCCTCAAGAATTTATACAGACTGGTGTTTCAGCAATTGATGGCTTAAATACTCTTGTTCGTGGACAAAAGCTACCTATATTTTCAGCTAGTGGTCTTCCACACGCCCAGCTTGCAGCCCAGATCGCCCGTCAGGCTAAGGTTCGTGGTACAAGCGAGCCCTTTGCTGTAGTATTTGCAGCCATGGGTATAACCTTTGAGGAGGCTAATTTCTTTACAGAGTCTTTTCGCGAAACTGGAGCTATTGATAGGACAGTAATGTTTGTTAATCTAGCCAATGATCCTGCTATTGAGCGTATATCTACACCTCGTATGGCCTTAACCGCAGCAGAGTATCTTGCATTTGAAAAGGATATGCATGTGCTTGTAATACTTACTGATATTACAAATTATGCAGATTCCTTAAGAGAAGTATCTGCAGCCAGAAAGGAAGTTCCTGGTCGTCGTGGATATCCTGGATATATGTATACTGACTTGGCTTCATTATATGAAAGGGCTGGACGAAAGAAGGGCAAACAAGGAAGTATTACTATGATTCCTATTTTGACTATGCCTGAGGATGATAAGACTCATCCAATACCTGACCTTACAGGTTATATCACTGAAGGCCAGATAATTTTAAGCCGAGAGCTGTATCGCCAGGGAATTGAACCTCCCATTGATGTACTTCCTTCCCTATCCCGTCTAAAGGACAAGGGTATAGGTGAGGGTAAGACTAGGAAGGATCATGCCAATACTATGAACCAGATTTTTGCAGCCTACGCAAGGGGAAAGGAAGCAAAGGAGCTTATGGTTGTTCTTGGTGAAGCAGCCTTAACAGAAATAGATAAGTTGTATGCACAGTTTGCCGATGACTTTGAACTGGAATATGTATCCCAAGGTTATAATACCAATCGTGATATTGAGGATACCTTAGATCTGGGTTGGAAGCTTCTTGCTACGCTTCCTAGAGCCGAGCTAAAGAGAATTAAAGACGAGCTGTTGGATGAATTCTATGGTAAGTTCTAGAATTAACAGTAAAAGATTTAGTTTGCTTTTGAAACGGCAGAATGGAGGGCTTTTATGGCAAATATACAAGTAAATCCTACCCGTATGGAACTTACTAAGCTTAAGAAAAAACTGGCTACTGCTACCCGAGGACATAAGCTACTTAAAGATAAACGGGATGAGCTAATGAGGCAGTTTTTAGATATGGTAAGGGTGAATAAGGCCTTAAGGGAAAAGGTGGAGGCTGGAATTCGCACTGCCAATAAGAATTTTGTATTGGCCCGATCTGTAATGGAGGATGAAATAATAAATGTATCATTAATGGCACCTAGGCAAGAGATATATCTTGAAAGCCGTACTAGGAATGTCATGAGTGTTGATATTTTACAGTTTGACTACAAAACAAAGACTACTGATGAAAATGATATTTATCCTTATGGTTATGCATTTACATCCAGTGATTTGGACGGAGCGGTAAAGAGTCTGCAGGATATTTTACCTGATATGCTAAAGCTTGCTGAAGTAGAGAAATCCTGTCAACTAATGGCGGCAGAAATCGAAAAAACACGCCGAAGAGTTAATGCTCTTGAACATGTTATGATTCCTGACATGCAGCAAAAGATAAAATATATTGTTATGAAATTGGATGAGAATGAACGAAGCACTCAAGTCCGCCTTATGAAGGTAAAGGATATGATGCTAGAACAAGCTCATAAGTATAATGAAAGATATAAAAAGCAGATAGAAGCTTAAGTATTTGTTTTAAATAATAGGAAAGTGTGTCCTAATATATAAAAACGCTCCGCTAAGGATGCACATTCACGAGTTATGAACGCATCACTTCGTGAACGCGTTTCAGCAAAGATTGCGTAGCAAGCTTGGAGAATGTGCCAAGTCACATTCTTTGTTCTTACAGAAGAACACCCACTATGATTTTTATAGTTAGAGAAGGAAATTAATGTCCGATTTTGACTAATATATCACAGGGGGTGTTCTTTAAAGATTGTATTTTAGTATATCTCCAAGATACAGCGTGTTAATAAGAAAGAGCAGATTTATAATTATTGCTGATATGATATAATCAATTAATATAAATAGATATCAATTAATTATATATAAAGGAGGAGAATCAGATATGGCAGTCCATTATAGTTGTGCAAGATGTATGGATAAATTATGCGTACATAAGGTTCCCATATTATCCTCGTTAGATAAAGAAGATTTAGAAAAAATTATGAATTTAATATCCCACAGAGAATATAAAAAAGGGGAAAACCTTTTATTTGAAGGAAATCCTATGGATTCTGTAATAATCATTAATGAAGGAACAGCAAAAGCCTATAAGAACACCCCCGATGGTAGAGAACAAATACTTTATGTGTTTTCTGAAGGGGATTTTTTTGGAGAACAAAATTTATTTAGCAAACAAATAGCTACTTATTCAGTGGAAGCACTTCAACAGGTTAATACCTGTAATTTATCAAAAACAAAATTTCAAGAAATGTTGTATTCCTATCCCGAAATTGCTTTAAAAATAATTCATGAACTTGGTAATCGTATGAATAGGCTAGAAAACGCTCTTCAAAGTATTGGTGTACGAAATGTAGATAACCGTATTGGTGGACTTTTACTTGAATTTGCTGAAAAGTATGGCACAAAGGATAAGAAGGGAATTATTATTCAATTACCCTTAAGTAGGGAAGGAATAGCTAATTATTTAGGTGTAGCCAGAGAAACTGTCAGTCGTAAATTTAGTCAAATGGAGAATGAAGGACTAATGCATTCACTTAGTAATAAAGAAATATTGATTCCTGACCTTGAAAAAATTGCTGAAAGGGCAGGATACCCATTGACTTATAATTAATATGAACTGATTATAAATATTTATCTACTAAAATTACTGACGAAACACATATAGTATCAATAACTACATGATAGAGAAGAGAATACTATAAAATCTTGACAGCAAACCCTCATGTAGTTATAATTAGAATACATCCAATATATTTATTGGATGTATTTTTAAAAATTAGTTTGATTATCAAAATAAAATATGTGTTTATGTTGTAATATGGAGGTAAATATGAATATGAAGCCGTTAATTATAGGAAATCTTAAGGTAAGATACCCAATTATTCAAGGAGGAATGGGTGTAGGAGTCAGTAGATGGAGACTTTCAGGATCAGTTGCAAGAGAGGGAGGAATAGGAATTATATCCACTGCTCAGATTGGATATGATGAACCTGAATTTGCAAAGGATTCCATTAATACAAACTTAAAAGCTATTAAAAAGCATATTGATATGGCAAAAGGTATCGCAGAAGGCGGTATTGTGGGTGTAAATATTATGGTGGCAACCAAGCAATATGATAGCTATGTAAAAGCAGCCTGTGAGGCAGGGGCTGATGTAATAATATGCGGAGCAGGACTACCTATAACATTGCCTGGGCTTACAAAAGGCTATGATGTTAAAATAGCTCCAATAGTATCTAGTGTTAAGGCTGCTTCAGTTATACTAAAAATGTGGGATAGAAAATTTGGTAGGACAGCTGATTTTATTGTAGTTGAGGGTCCCAAAGCTGGAGGGCATTTAGGCTTTACAAAGGAGCAACTGGAGGATGAGGATTTTGATTTCGATACTGTTGTAAAGGGTATTATTGATTATATTAAGGAATTTGAGGAAAAATATCAAACTAAGATACCTGTGATTATTGCTGGGGGCATTTTTGACCAGGAGGATATTAAGCATGTTTTGTCTCTTGGAGCTGATGGAGTTCAGATTTCAACAAGATTTGTTGTAACAGAGGAATGTGATGCTAGTGAGGAATTTAAGCAGGCCTATCTCAATGCAAAAAAAGAAGATATTTCAGTTGTAATAAGTCCTGTCGGTATGCCAGGACGAGCAATTGTTACACCCTTTATTAAAAAAACCGAACAGGGTAGAGTTCCCGTTAAAAAATGTTTTAACTGTCTATCGCATTGTAATCCTAAGGAAACCCCCTACTGTATTACTAATTCACTGGTAGAGGCTGTTAAGGGTAACATTGATGAGGGGTTAGTATTTTGTGGTGAAAATGCCTATCTATTAAATAAAATGACTACAGTTAAGGAGATATTTAAGGAGTTAATATTTTAGGCATTAATATTTTAACTAAATTATCTGTACGAAACTAAATATAAATATTATAATATATTTAGTTTCATTATTTTTTAGAGCTTATTATATGTGATTAAGGTCACAGAAATATTTTCCATTATATGATGTAATATACTAACACATAATAAAAGAATTACTAACCTTGGTATAGTATCAAGGTTTATTATAATAGGAGGTAAAGAGATGGCAAAACAGACAGTTGGAGTAATTGGACTAGCAGTAATGGGCAAAAACCTGGCACTTAATATTGCTGATCATGGATATTCAGTAGCTGTATATAATCGTTCTAGAGAAAAAACTGATAATTTAATAGATGAAGCTAAGGGTAAGGATATGATGGGTACTTATACCATAGAAGAATTCGTAGATTCTCTTGAAAAGCCCAGAAAGATAATAATGATGGTTAAGGCAGGTAAGGCAGTTGATGATATGATTAATCAGCTACTTGACTTAATTGAACCTGGTGATTTATTGATGGATGGTGGTAATTCTAATTATATAGAAACCATGGAAAGAAGTAAAATGCTAGAAGAAAAGTTTATTCATTATCTTGGAACTGGTATATCTGGTGGGGAAGAAGGAGCCAGAAACGGTCCGGCTATTATGCCTGGTGGTAGTTATAAGGCTTATAAAATGATGGAAAACATTCTAACAGATATATCAGCAAAAGTAGGAAGTGATTCTTGCAGTACCTATATTGGTAAGGATGGGGCAGGACATTTTGTAAAAATGGTCCATAATGGGATTGAATATGCAGATATGCAGCTTATCGTAGAAGCATACTCCATAATAAAACAAGTATTAGGACTGACACCACCAGAATTTCATAAGCTTTTTGCAGAATGGAACAGGGGAGAACTTAACAGTTATCTTATTGAGATAACCTCCGATATATTTACAAAAAAGGATCCTGAAACCGGTAATTATCTCGTAGATATGATAATGGATGTAGCAGGACAAAAGGGTACAGGAAAATGGACTGGACAGATATCACTTGAGCTAGGTGTACCAACACCAACCATTACCACAGCAGTTTATGAGCGGTATATTTCCTCTATAAAAGAAGAAAGATTAATAGCAAACAAGGTTCTTAAGGGGCCTGAAAATATAAATTTCTTTCCAAAGGATAAGTCAGAAGAATTTATTGAAGCAGTAAGAAGAGCATTATATTCAAGCAAAATTTGTGCTTATGCCCAAGGATTTAGCCTAATGCGTGCTGCATCCTTGCAATATGATTGGGATTTAAACCTTGGAGATATAGCAAAAATATTCCGTGGGGGATGTATTATTCGAGCACAGTTTTTAAATCACATAATGGAAGCATATAATAATAAAAAGGATATATATAACCTTCTTCTTGCTGACTATTTCAAAGAAGTAGTTAGTGACTATCAGAAGGACTGGAGAATGGTACTAAACACTGCAATTTCGCATGGAATACCTATACCTGCCTTTACTAGTGCATTATCCTATTATGATAGCTACAGGAGCGCTAGACTACCAATGAATTTACTTCAGGCCCAGAGAGATTATTTCGGAGCCCACACCTACATGCGAACAGATAAAGAGGGTATATTTCATACGCAGTGGTAATTTGGTACCTGGCACCGTTAACAAACTGTGAACATAATATGAACAAACTATGAACACGGCACTTATTTATACTGATATAATCCTGTGACAGGAAAGGAAGACACCTATGATAGTGAATAATAATATGTTAGGCGGAGATATTGATTTGTCTACAGTGTTAGTGATTTTTGGCGGTACCGGAGACTTAACTCATAGAAAGCTAATGCCTGCTTTATATAATATGTTACTAGATGGTTTGGTGCCCGAACATTTTCGTGTTGTTTCTATTGGCAGAAGAGATAAATCGGAAGATGAATACAGAAGAGAGATTAGGGCCTCCATAGATAAATATTCTAGAAACAAGGCAGATGAGGATATTTGGATTAAACTTAATGCTATGATTAAGTATTATCGTTTTGACTTTAGAGAAATTGAGGGATATCCATTACTTAAAAATTATTTGGATGAGCTTGATAAAAGTGCATTAACAAAGGGAAATAGAATATATTATATGGCAGTAGCTCCAGAGTATTTTGAAACTATTGTCCATGGATTACACCATAATAATATGACACAAACCCAGGGAGCATGGAATCGCCTGGTAATTGAAAAGCCCTTCGGTAAGGATCTTATAACAGCTAGACAGCTTAATAAGAAGCTTTTAGAGGCTTTTGAGGAAAAGGATATATATAGGATTGATCATTATCTTGGCAAGGAAATGATACAAAACATTATGGTACTTAGATTTACTAATTCTATCTTTGAGTCCATATGGAACAGTAAATTTATAGATAATATTCAAATTTCTTTAACAGAAAAGCTAGGGGTTGGATCAAGAGGTGGGTATTATGAACACTCCGGTGCCATGAGGGATATGATTCAAAACCATATAATTCAGATATTATCCTTGGTGGCCATGGAACCACCGGTTAATTTGAAGACCGACTCTATCCGTACAGAGAAGCTAAAGGTTATTGAAGCTATAGAGAACATTTCCCCAGAGTATTTGCGGAACAATGTTATATTTGGCCAATATGGGGAGGGCGTTATAGATGGTAATCCTGTTGTCGGATATCGTCAGGAGGAAAATGTTCCAAAGGATTCCAAAACAGAGACCTTTGTTGCCTTGAAGCTTCATATCAATAATTTTAGATGGGCTGGAACTCCTTTCTATATTAAGACTGGTAAAAGACTTGGTAGCTATGGAGCACAGATAGTTATTCAATTTAAGGATTTGCCTAATATTTTATATTTTAATAATAGTAATGTACAGGAACCCAATCTCCTGGTGATTAGGATTCAACCAAATGTGGGAGTATTCTTCCAATTTAATACCAAGGATTTTAGTACACATCATGATATTGTCCCTACTAAGATGGATACAAGCTATGTTAGTCCTACACAGGGTAATACCCCGGAAGCATATGAAAGACTTATTTATGATATATTACGTGGAGATTCAACACTATTTTCAAGATGGGATGAAGTAGAGGGGGCTTGGACAGTGGCTGATAAGATTATTCAGTACCGGGAGCAAAGCAAGGTTAGGTTCCCTAATTATGATTCTGGCTCCATGGGACCCATAAGAGCCTTTGAGCTCTTGGCAAATGAAGGCCGAAAATGGTGGAACATATAATGGAGTTAACCTAAAAGTTCAGAATAGGAGAATATATGAATATTAATACGAAATCTTTTCAAATATTGGATATATCTATGGCAATTTCTTATTCAATGCCTGTATATAAGGGTAGAGAGAATAAGAGACCAAAAATTACTATAGACGGTGATTTTTCCACCGGATCAGCATATGAAACTAGACTAGAGTTGAATCTCCATACAGGAACTCATCTAGATACCCCAAAGCATATGATTCAAAATGGCTACACATTAGAAGACTTGGAGTTATCTAAGGTGATAACTGCTTGTAAGGTTTTTGATCTTACTAATGTAGAGGACAAGATTACTGACAAGGACCTTATGGGCTTAGATATACAGGAAGGTGATTTTATTCTGCTAAAAACCAAGAATTCATTTGAAGATATTCTGGAGAGCAACTTTATCTATGTTGATAAATCAGGGGCAGAATACCTAGCAAAGCTTAAAATCAAAGGAGTCGGAATAGATTCTCTAGGTATAGAGAGAGACCAGCCGGACCATGAAACCCATATCAACTTATTTAATGCTGATATCATGATACTGGAAGGCATAGTACTTAAGGATATAGAGGAAGGCAAGTATCTTCTTAACGCAGCTCCCATATTTATTCCTGGGGCAGAGGCAGCACCAGTAAGAGCATATTTGATAAAATAAAAATTACGACACCATCATAAGGAGGTTGAGCATGAGTGAACATATTAATAACAGGGAATATCGGCAATGTAATTTTATTGGCACCTTAGAATACACCCAAAACATAGCACCGATACAGGCCATAGAGGGAGAAAAAAGATTAATATCTGAATAGAATCTTTATATAGAGTTTTATATAGCCTTTATAGGATTAAAAAGGAGAGTAGAAAATGAGTAATATAAAGATTATTTCAGACAGCACCTGTGATTTGTCTAATGAACTAATTAATGAATATAATATCAGTATAATACCATTAATGATTTCATTGGGGGAGACAACAAAAAAAGATGGTGTAGAAGTAACTCAAAATGATATTTACCGCTGGTCAGATGAAACTAAACAAACACCAATGACAGCCGCTCCAACCATAGGAGATGCAATTGATTTTATTACACCTTTCATTAATCAGGGACTGGAGATTATATTTTTTGGGATATCAGAATCAATGTCAGCAACCTGTAATGTAATGAGATTAGCTGCAGAAAACATGAATTACAAGAGACTTATCGTAGTTGATTCTAAGAATCTTTCTACGGGAGTTGGTCTTCAGGTGCTTCGTGCTGCTAAGCTGGCTAAGGAAGGAATGACAGTTGAGGAAATTCTTAAAGACAATAATATAATTAAATCTAAAGTAAAAGCCAGCTTTGTAGTGGATACACTAACATTTCTTCATAGGGGCGGAAGGTGTTCAGGTGTTGCTGCTTTACTAGCAAACACCCTAAAGCTTAAGCCTGAGATAGTGGTTGAGGATGGTAAGATGATTGTAGGCAAAAAGTACAGGGGAAATATCAAATCTGCGTTATTAAAATATGTACAAGACCATAGGGATCAATTAATGTCTGCCGATTCAGATATGATATTTATTACGCATTCAGGTTGTCAACAAGAAGTAATAGATGATGTCTATCAGTATTTAGAAGATTTGAACGTATTTAATGATATATTTATTACCCGTGCTGGTGGAGTAATCTCAAGCCATTGTGGTCCTAATACCTTAGGTGTGCTATATATTAACAAATAGTCTGAAATTTAAAATATAATATTGAATATAAATGATTCCTCAAAATGCAAACTATAGTTTGCATTTTTTTCTTTATAGTAATAGATATTCACGAAAATGGAAACAATGAAAATAACGGATTTTCTTAGGGCTTCCCTTGAAGCGATGAGTTCTGTTTATAGCATTTAATTATACAAGGAGGTTTCATATGAAGGCAAAAGATGTCTATAATTCTCATGATAAGGATAAGGATAAGGATAAGGATAAGAATAAGGATAGTAATAAGAGATTAGGTAAAATCCAACCAACTAATAAGGAAGGTACAGCAGCATGGCAGAATTTTGAAGGCTATTACAAGGTTGATCAGGTTGGTAAGCCTTCTGTAGAGGATGTTGTTGAAGCTAAGGATTGGGTTGATAATGGGAGCAAATTATAGGAGGAGAAACTAAATGGCTAAATTAGCGATGACAATCGACGGAAATACAGCCGCAGCCTATGTGGCTTATGCATTTACAGAGGTTGCGGCAATATACCCAATTACTCCCTCATCCGGTATGGCTGAGGAGGTGGATCAATGGGCCGCTGACGGAAGAAAA
>CAZMYP010000022.1:0-30854 GCA_964570535.1 uncultured Herbinix sp. | reverse complement strand
GGCTTTTAAGGCCAACTGTCAACCCTCAAGCTTTTCCTTTTTATTACGAACTCGGAGCTCCTTAAAAAATGTCTGTAATATGTCTGTACATTCTTCCTTTAGCACCCCTATACTTATTTCCACCTGATGATTAAACTCCTCCATCTGCAAAAGATTTAAGATAGAACCCCCACATCCCGCCTTTGGATTCATGGTTCCTATAACTGCTCTTTTTATCCTTGCTTGTACTATAGCACCGGAACACATCTGACAGGGCTCCAATGTAATATATATAGTGCAGTCCTCTAGACGCCAATCTCCCATAGCCTTACTTGCTTTATTGATTGCCAAAAGCTCTGCATGAGCTAGGGTGGTTTTATTAGTATTCCTTCTGTTATAGCCTCTAGCTATTATCTTGTCTTCATATACAATTACGCAGCCAATAGGTACCTCGCCTAACATATTGGCTCGTTTTGCCTGCTTAAGTGCTTCCTTCATATATTTTTCATCTGTCATTTCTAATATCCTTTTCTATAGACTGGTTCTTCATAATCTGATATATTTAGTATATCCCATAATTAAGAGGATAAGCAACTGGAAAGTCATTATTATTTTGAGGTGATGTTATGTATTTTCATGGTTTCAACAAATCCACTCTTTTAGATTACCCTAAGCATCTAGCTGCCACAATATTTGTAGGTGGCTGTAATATGCGTTGTCCCTTTTGCCATAATGGTTCCTTAGTACTGAGACCCCAATCTCAGCCTATTATACCCGCTGATGATATCCTCAGCTACCTTAATAAAAGAAAATCCATCTTAGAAGGTGTGTGTATTACAGGAGGGGAACCCACCCTATATACAGATCTCCCGAATTTTATTAGTCAAATTAAAGATATCGGACTAAAGGTTAAGCTTGACACTAATGGGACAAATCCCACAATGATGGGGACATTAATAGATAGTAAATTAATTGATTATGTTGCAATGGATATTAAAAACTCCAAAGAAAAATATATTTCTACGGCAGGAAATAAGGATATTTCCATGGATAAAATCGAAGAGAGCGTATCCTTACTGCTTTCTGAAGGTATTGATTATGAATTTAGAACCACTATTGTAAACGAACTACACCAGGAGCAAGATATGAATTCTATTGGTGATTGGATTAGAGGTGCAAGGGCTTATTATCTCCAATCCTACATGGATTCTGGTGATGTAATATCTCTTGGCTTTACTCCTCCCTCTAAGGAAACTTTGATCTTATATCGAGATATATTATCACCTTATGTTAAATTTGTTGATATACGAGGTGTTGATTAGCTAAAACCGACTCTATATAACCCTTTATATATTAGCCTTTATATATTAACCTCCAAATACCAGTAGCCAAAATCCCCCTGCTTTAACTCCCCTTTATGTATGGGTATAAAGGATTCAAAACCAAACATTCTGGCCATAAAGCGCTCCCTTGCGTGGTAAATCCCTGGGACCCCTAGAATATAGCTAGAGCCATGTTGGTTTTTTATTTCTGCAAATATCAAATGGTGATAGCAATAGTATCCATGAAGCAGGAAGCTATTGTTGCTGAGTATCCATGTCTCTGCTGGCAGTACTCCTATATCCTTGGGTTCAAACTTTACCGATCTGCTAATAGTATTATCCTCAAATGGATAAATCCTAGTGTAATTGGAAAATATCCTGGCCACAGCCGGACTATCATTCTGAATTTTAATATTCTTCCGCTTTTCTTCTCTCTTATTTTCTTCCTTCTGCTTTTCTTCTTTCCTCTGGTTTTCTATTTTCTCTTGGCTTTCCTCTGCTTCATTACCATCTGCAAGCTTGAAGGCTAATATTTTCTCTTCTTTGCCTTTATCTTCATCCCCTGCTATTGAATCACCGCTTGCTGCTATATATTCCTTGTACCTGGTCACCAGATCCCGCGGATTAATGGGTTCATCTGTATGGACTGCTAAGGATCCCTCTCTGGCTCTTAAACCACCTGGAAGCATGTATAAGGGAAGCTTCTTTTGATCAGATTCTAGGGCCAGCTCTACCTTTTTCTCGTCTGACTGCTTGGACTTAGGCTTTAGAGCATGCAAAACTTCTTCCAATATTACGGGCTTATCATCCCACTGTGTGGCGTAAAACACATCGGATTTCAAGAAAAACAGAACGCCTCCCATATCAGCAAATCTATGGCCAGAATCCATAATATTATTCTCTTTAACCCTGATCCTGCTATCCATAACCTGATTCTTTACAACACAATCTCCTATGTAGACCAGATTCATTTCCTCTTTGGGCCTATTTATTAGATAGGTGGGGAATATTCCCTCTAACAGACCTTGTAGCTGCATATGTAATGTGAGTTTACACTCACCGTTTCTTGTCTCTACTCGAGCATAACCCACATTTCTTTTCTTTTCTCCGTTTTCATATTCATACATATACGAAACGAATCTTTTATAATCTGCCAAAAAACCACGCTCCTTACTTATACATAATAATTTGGGTTGCTTCATGATTCTCTTTAATATATTCCATAAAGACGTTCATTATACCAAACCATTAAGTATAAGCAGTGCGTGGTTACTTTATATCTTAATTATATCTATTGTATCTGACTGTGTAGCTCTTGCAGTGAAAGGACAACTGTAGATTTACTAAACTTAATATCCTTAATCCCAGCTATGGTTGCATTGGCTGCTGCCATAGTGGTAACATAGCTAATTCTTCCCTTAATCGCTGCCTTTCTGATATAGCTGTCATCATCGGCTCCCTTTTTATCTATGGGGGTATTAACAATTATATCAATTTGTCCATTTGTAATATCAGGTCTTCCCTTACCTAGCTTATGGATTTTGTCGGCACTGATACCATTTTCAATTATCATATCATAGGTTCCACCAGTTGCTAGTATCTTAAAGCCACATTCTGCAAAGCCCCTGGCCACCTCAACTAATTCTGATTTGTCTCTGTCATTAACGCTAATTAATACTGTGCCAGACAAAGGCAGGCTATGATTTGTTGCTTCCTGAGCTTTATAGAAGGCTTCGCCAAAGGTCTGTGCGAGTCCTAGTACTTCTCCTGTGGAACGCATCTCTGGTCCAAGAACAGGATCCACCTCATGGAACATATTAAAAGGGAATACGGCTTCCTTGACACCATAGTGTGTAAAGCGACTTTCCTTTAGGTTTGCTACTGGAGAAGGTATACCAGTATATGAACTTACCATAACCTGTGTTGCCAGTCTTACCATCTGGATATTACATACCTTTGATACCAGGGGAACAGTCCTTGATGCCCTAGGGTTGGCTTCTAGTACATATACAACGCCATCTTCTATGGCATATTGCATATTCATAAGGCCACAGACCTTCATTTCCTTTGCTATCTTAACTGTATAATCCTTTATTGTATTTAAGTTGTCTTCTCTTATGTTAAGAGATGGTATAACGCAGGCAGAGTCTCCTGAGTGTATTCCAGCCAGTTCAATATGCTCCATAACAGCTGGAACAAAGGCATGAGTTCCATCACTTATAGCATCCGCTTCACATTCAAGTGCATTATGAAGAAAACGGTCAATCAAAATTGGTCTATCTGGAGTAACACCAACTGCTGCCTTCATATAAACCTTAAGACTATCATCGTCATGGACAATCTCCATACCACGGCCTCCAAGTACATAGGAGGGACGTACCATAACCGGATATCCAATCCTGTTTGCAATCTGAAGGGCTTCACTAATATTTACAGCCATTCCAGCTTCCGGCATTGGTATCTCAAGCTTGTCCATCATTTCTCGGAATCTATCTCTGTCCTCAGCTAAGTCAATTGTCTCAGGGGTAGTTCCCAATATATTAACTCCATTTTTCTTTAATTCCTCAGCTAGGTTGAGAGGTGTTTGTCCACCAAATTGAGCAATAACTCCAAGGGGCTTTTCTTTCTCATATATACCAATAACATCCTCTAGGGTTAGGGGCTCAAAATATAGCTTATCGGAGGTATCATAATCAGTTGATACTGTCTCGGGATTACAGTTAACTATAATCGTCTCAATACCCAAATCCCTAAGTGCAAAGGCTGCATGAACACAGCAATAATCAAATTCTATTCCCTGTCCTATACGATTGGGACCTCCTCCAAGAATCATAACCTTTTTGTTAGTTGATACAGGCTCTTTATCCTCTGTAATATGATATGAGGAATAATAGTATTTTGCATCCTCCGTACCACTTACATGAATGCCCTCCCATCTTGCCTTAATTCCTGCCTCATACCTGGCCTTTCTTATACTTTCCTCACTTACCATAAGAATCTGGCTTAAATATTTATCTGAAAAACCGTTAAGCTTAGCTTGTTCTAATATATCCTTAGGTGGAAGCTGACCAGTAAATTTCTTTAGTGCCTCCTCTTCCTCCAAAAGTTCCTTCATCTGTTCAATAAAATAATGCTTTATCTTGGTTAATCCATGAAGCTCCTCTACAGTAGCTCCCTTTCTTAAGGCCTCATACATTATAAATTGACGCTCACTAGTAGCAATATGGAGCATATCCATAAGCATCTCTTTTGACAATGAACCAAAATCCTTAGCATTTCCTAGTCCATAGCGACCAATCTCAAGACTACGAATAGCCTTTTGAAAAGCTTCCTTATAGGTTTTGCCTACACTCATGACTTCCCCTACCGCTCTCATCTGAGTTCCTAGCTTATCCTCTGCTCCCTTAAATTTCTCAAAGGCCCAACGGGCGAATTTAATAACTAAATGCTCTCCATCAGGAACGTATTTATCTAAAGTTTCATATTTTCCACATGGGATTTCGTTAAGATTGAGCCCAGCTGCAAGCAAGGCTGATATAAGTGCAATAGGAAAGCCTGTGGCTTTTGATGCCAGGGCTGAGGAACGGGAGGTTCTTGGATTTATCTCAATTACATATATTTTGTCGCTTACAGGATCATGAGCAAACTGAACATTTGTACCACCGATTACCTGAATGGCGTCTACAATTTTATAGGCCTGTCTTTGTAGCTCCATCTGAAGCTCCTGGGAAATAGTAATCATAGGTGCACAGCAAATTGAATCACCGGTGTGTACTCCAAGTGGATCGATATTCTCTATAAAGCATACGGTTATCATCTTGCCTGTAGCATCTCTAACTACCTCAAGCTCCAGTTCATCCCATCCAAGTATAGATTCTTCAACTAGAACTTGCCCTACCATACTTGCCTGCAGTCCCCTGGCAACTACGGTTTTTAGCTCTTCTACATTATAAACCAGTCCGCCACCTGCTCCGCCCATGGTATAGGCTGGACGAATAACTACAGGATAAGATAAGTCTTCAGCAATAGCTAATGCTTCCTCTACTGTATAGGCAACCGCACTTCTTGCCATTTGAATTCCCAAAGAATCCATGGTTTTTTTAAATTCAACCCTGTCCTCTCCTCGTTCAATGGCATCTACCTGAACACCAATTACCTTTACATTATATTTCTCTAACACTCCTGCTTTATCTAGCTCTGAACATAAATTTAGACCAGATTGTCCACCCAGATTTGGGAGAAGTGCATCAGGCCTTTCTTTTTCAATAATATGGGTCAGTCTTTCTACATTCAAAGGCTCAATATAGGTTACATCTGCCGTGGTCGTATCCGTCATAATGGTTGCCGGATTAGAATTTACAAGAATAATTTTGTAACCCAAACTTTTAAGGGCTTTGCATGCCTGTGTACCGGAATAGTCAAATTCACATGCCTGTCCGATTATAATTGGTCCTGATCCTATAATCAAAACCTTATGAATGTCCGTCCGCTTACTCATATAATCCTCCTTTAGTGCACTAAGTTTAAAAATGGGCAAAAAAAATATATACTTTTTTCTCTGCTTTCTTATTTGTTTCTATATATCTTAATTGAAAATTTATAATTATGCAACAGTTATTTTTGATTATTATAAAAAATACCATTCATACTTAATATGGCTTAGCTTTTTTCTGTTTTATATTTTAGAAAGTAGATTTGCAATTCCTATAAATTGCTCTAAGGCCACATCTTCCCCTCTAACATCCTTAGATAAGTCAAGGGCCTCTAATGCTCCTGTTATCTCCTCTTTACTAAAGGATAATCCATCAAAATTAAAAATTCCATTTACCAGTGTTTTTCTTCTTTGATTAAAGGAAGCACGAATTAACTTGAATAATAGAGCTTCATTCTCCACAGGATAAGGAGGCTCTTTATGTGGGGTTAAATTTATTACTGCTGAGCCTACTCTTGGACGGGGAATAAAGCAATTTGGAGGTACATTTGCTGCAATATAAGGTTTGGCATAATATTGCACTGCCAGTGATAATGCACCATAATCCTTAGAACTGGGTTTAGCTTGAATGCGATCAGCAACCTCCCTTTGTATCATAACAGTCACTCCGCTTAAGGGCACATGCTTTTCAAATAAATCCATTATAATTGGTGTTGTAATATAGTATGGGAGGTTAGCAACCACCTTTATGGGCTTGTTGTTATTACGCTCCTTTACTATGGAGGCAATATCAACCTTAAGAATATCCTCATTGAGTATTGTAATATTGTCATAGTCTGACAAGGTATCATTTAAGATAGGTATTAGTCTCTTATCTATCTCTACGGCTAAGACCTCCCTAGCACTTTCGCATAAATACTCTGTAAGGGTTCCGATTCCCGGACCAATCTCTAGGACAAAATCTTCCTTTGTAATATCTGAGGACCTAATAATCTTTTCTAGGACATGGGTATCAATCAGAAAATTCTGTCCAAACTTTTTCTGAAATACAAAGCTATATTTATTTAATATTTCTATGGTGTTTTTAGGATTCCCTAGCTTTCCCATCTTCTGTCCCCTTTGTTTTAAAATAAAATTCTTTTGCATTCTTATTGGTAACTCTAACTACAGTATCATAATCTATATTCTTAATTTTAGCAATTTCTTTTGCGATATAGGGAAGGTTTAAGGAGCTATTTCTTTTTCCCCTATTAGGAACTGGTGACAAATACGGTGAGTCGGTTTCAAGTACAAGCTGTTCTAAGGGTGCATATGTGACTACTTCTTTTAATTTCCTGCCATTGGCAAAGGTGATGACCCCGCCTATGCCCAGATAAAAGCCCATATTTAGATATTGCCTTGCCTGTTCAACTCCATAGCCAAAGCAGTGAATAATTGCTCCCTTTTCTCTTACCTTTGCCTCCTTCAGCATTTTAAAGCTGTCATTTGCGGCATCCCTACTGTGAATAACCAAGGGCTTATCTATTTCCTCTGCCATCTCCATCTGTCTTGCAAACCATATCTTCTGCGTCTTTCGATCTGGTGTGTCCCAATAATAATCTAGACCTATTTCTCCAACTGCTACTACCTTGGGATGTTTTGCCTTTTCCTTTAGCCATAATAGCTTCTCTTCATTCATCTCTGCTGTAAATTCTGGATGAATACCTACTGAGGCATATATATATTCATAGGTGTTTGCAAGATTTATGGATTGATCTATCGTATTAAATCCAGAGCTTATATTGACTGCAAACTCAATATTATTCCCTGGTAGGCTCTCAAGCAGCTCTCTACGATCTGTGTCAAATGCCTCGTCCTCATAATGGGCATGAGTTTCAAATATCATTTTTCAACCTCTTCTAATCCTTAATTTGGCCTCTGTACCTCGTTTATTATACAACAGCTTCTCTCTTTATTCAATGTCGTATGGATAGTACATGTATGGTTCGTGTATAGTTGCTTATTAGGGTCACCTTCTCTAGCAGTTCCCCTTATGAACATACTTTAGTTCCCTTCCTGCTATGTCTGCCAATCGATTTATTGACTCTATAGGGGTTGCCTCTCTATCCTGCATCTTCCATCTTGGGAAAAACCTTGATATATGGAGGGGAATATCTGGATTAACACTTGAAAGCCACTTGGATAATGCCTCCATCTCTTCCACACTATCATTTTCTCCTGGAATAATTAAAGTGGTAACCTCTATATGGCAGTGATCTGCTATCATAATAATGTTTCTTTTTACTGTGTCTAAGTCTCCCTTAAGAGCTTTATAAAATTCCTGGGTAAAGCCTTTTAAATCAATATTAAAGGCATCCACAACGGGAAGTAGGCTTCCAAGGGGCTCTTCACATATATATCCATTGGTGACTACCACATTCTTAAGGCCTTTACTTTTCGCAAGGGTAGCGCAATCTCTAACAAATTCATAGCCAATAAGAGGCTCATTATAGGTATATGCTATACCAATATTCCCTCTACCCTTTAATTCATAAGCTTGCTCCACCAGCATCTCACAGGTCATGTTTCCATAATCAATCTCTGAGCTATTTGCCATAGAAATATCGTAATTCTGGCAAAAAGGGCACCTTAAATTACAGCCATAGCTTCCAACAGAAAGTATCTTACTAGTAGGATAAAAATGATAGAGAGGCTTTTTTTCTATAGGATCTAAGGCCATAGTCGTAATCCTTCCGTAGTTCTCGCTGATTATTTCACCATCTCTACATATTCTTCCCCTGCAAAATCCCAGCTGGCCTTCTTGTAATTCACACTTATGAGGACAGATATTACATACTTTTTTCATTGATGCCTCACCACCTCAAAACGTTCTATTATTATATCTTCATTGTCCAAAATCCCCGCTTTTTTTCTTGCAATTGATAATTGCTCTTCTATAGTGTTAACCCCCTCCAGATTAGGAAGTAACAGGCCTCTTTTAAGGCCAACACTTACTATTACACCATAACGGCTTATATCCAGCTCCTCCACTGATTTAATAATCTCTGGTTCAGATAGGACATCAACACTATAGACCAGATCACCCAGCTCCTCCTTGGTTACCGGCGGAAAACGAGGATCTTCTACAGCTGCACTTATGGCATTATTAAATATCTCCTGGGCAATGCTTGCAGTAACTGGTGAAATAGTTCCTATACAGCCTCTGAGCTGACCGTGCTTTTTTAAGGATACAAAGACACCTGCCCTTTTATTAGTCATCTCCTGGGGAAGATTCTCCGGGAGCCTTCCAGGTCTTCCATTCTCAATATATGTTTCCAATGACAGTCGGGCCAAACTAACATAAGAATCTTCATACTTTTGTCTTTCTCTGGCTATCTTCTTCTGTTCTTCCTTAAAAATAAGATCAAAATGTCTTTCCTCATCCTCACCAATTATATTATAGGCGCATACCCCATATCCCACTCCAAAGGGCCCCTCGTAGGATAATAATCTGGGTTTAACCCTCAAGCCACTTAAGGCTCCCGCCATAATAACAAAGGAACGATGTCCACATTCTGCTGCCGCTTCACAAAGGTCTGGTGAAATTGTAAGGAATTTTAGAAAATCTCCTTCACCCATAGCCTCAGTTATTTCCCTGTCAAATATAGCACCCTCTTTGGCAAGTCCATAGGGCCCATCCTCCTTTAGCTTGTGGGACAAATCGCCACTGGCAACTACTACTATCCTTCTATCTAGCTTGTCCGCTGTCTCTGTAATGCATCTGCCAAGCTTGTAGTGATCAATTACAGATAAGCCTGACAAGCCAACACGGACTAACTTATAGCTCTTTAGATATTGATTTATAAAATATAAGGGAACCATTGAACCATGATCCAGTCTAGAATCCTTCTCTCCAAGAGTTCCTGCCTCAAGTTGCTTTCTTTCTGCCAAAGCCTCAAGCTCGTCTACAAATTGCTCATCATATTCTACAGAAAAGGATATTTCCCTTGCTCCAAACCTTCCAAGATTTCCTTTTGCCCTAGAGCCGGGTGATATATGAAAGTAGTCGGAATAGAGTATAGAATGAGGAGTTGTTATAATTATAGTATCTGGCTCAAGCTGTGCTATTTGCTCGGCAACCTTATGGTAGCTGTCAATGGTTTTTTGAATCTTCTTTTCTTCTCCACCACCGATATCAGCTATAATAAGGGGCGGATGTGGAACAATAAAAGCTCCTAATATAGCCATATTTCTTCACCCTCCTTTTAATAAAGCATGGTTGTCCTAGACTTTATTAGATATTAGTAACTGTTCAGTACCTTCACAGTTACAGATATTATACATTAGATTCTATCTCTTATTCTATCAAAACACAAGATTTGTTATAAGAAGGCTTGATATAATGCCTGCCAATGTTGCCACCAGGGCTCCAACTAAGGTGTACCGTGATTTTTTGACTCCTGCTGCCATAAAATATACTGCCATAGTATAAAATATAGTTTCTGTGCTGCTTAATATAATTGATACCAACCTCCCTAAATAGGAATCCGGTCCATACTCCTTAAAAATATCAAGGAGCAGACTTGTAGCTGCGGATGAGGAAAACATTTTAACTAGAACCAGGGGTAGAATCTCCGAAGGAAAATGAAGCAAATCTGTAATCGGCTTTAATAGCTTTGATAATAAATCTAAGGTCCCCGAGGCTCTTAATATTCCTATAGCCACCATAAGCCCTATAAGTGCGGGCATTATATCAAGGACAACCTTAAAACCATCCTTCGCTCCTTTTATAAATTCATCATATATGGCTGTTCTAGTAAGTAAACCTAAGCCAATTATATAAAAAAATATAAAAGGTATAATATAATTAGATATATAAATAATGAAATTCATATAAAACTCCTTAACCCTTAATTTTTAATTTTTGCTAATTTTCTTTGCTAGTTTGGCAAATATAACCCCTGCTAATGTGGATATAAATGTTGCTATAATTCCTGCCGTCACAATCTCAGCTGGATTAACTGAGCCATACTGACTTCTGTATGCAATAATATTTACAGGAATCAACTGCAGAGATGATATATTAATTATTAATAGGGTACACATATCATGACTTGCTATCTCTGAATTATTATTTAACTTCTTAAACTCCCTCATGGCCATTAAGCCCATAGGCGTGGCTGCCCAGCCTAGGCCTAATATATTAGCAATCATATTAGCTGCTATGTATTCATTTACCACATGACCCCTTGGAAGGTCTGGAAAGAGGAATCTAATAACCGGTCTTAAGGCCTTAGTAAAGGATCCTACTAGACCGCATTTTTTTGCAATCTGCATCATTCCTGTCCACATGGCCATTATCCCTAGCATGGTTATACATAGAGAAACTGCTTCCTTCGAGGAATTAATTGCAGAGTTTCCAACTTCTGCTATATTACCCTTAAGAATTCCAATTATTATGCCGATAATAATCATAAGACCCCATAAATAACTTAGCATTTTTTTATCACCTTAAGCATTCTATTGATTAACTATATTCAATCTTTGGTTAAAAATGTCATATTTATTAGGGCTCGACTCACAAATAGACCTTATATGGTAAATCCAAGTAATTATTGTTCTATTAAATGTTTAATTATAGTGGGTTTTGCTTCCCTTTTACATATATTGTTTTAAATGTGCTATGTTTTGACAATTATTTTAGTTGACTTTAAAAAACCACTGTGGTATCTTATATAAATGCTATATACAAAAAATGTAAGCTTGTCTGCTCTTAATACAAGATGTAGTATATAGTAAATATATCCCCAATATACATACCCTAGAAAAGGAGGCCAATTTATGAAAGGTACAGGCATTGTAAGGAGGCTCGATGAGCTTGGAAGAATCACCCTTCCCATTGAGTTAAGAAGAACATTAGACGTAGGTGAGAGAGATCCATTAGAGATTTTTGTAGATGAAGGAAGAATTATTCTACAGAAATATGAGCCGGCAGATATTTTTACCGGAAGCAAAGAAAGTCTTATTGACTATCATGACAAGAAAATCTCTAAGCAAACTATCATGGAACTAGCTAAGTTAGCTGGAATAATCGAATAGTTACATAATGTAATGTGGATGCCCCATAACCATAGAAATGTATGGTTATGGGGCATCCACTTATTATTCTTGTAGATATTTCTATTTTTTATATAAGTTCACAGAAAACTTTGTACCCTTTCTAATACTATAATATTCCCCGGTTGGTTCATTGTTAAGATATATTTGTCCTACCACATAATAATTAGGCTTCTCAGCTGGAACCTCCTGGCCTTTTGCATCTAGATACGGTTCTGGTACTCCATTTACAGATCTATAATACACCGTCCCTGTATTCTCATTATTTACATAAAAGGTTCTATGCATCTCTCCGCTTTCAAAGCCATATAAAAACATTCCACTAGTCTCAGTGACTTGACTTTGCTGCTTACCATCCTTATCCTTCACTAATACTTCTTCACCTGTCTTGCCTATCCCATTGGGTATATCGTTTTCCCATTCACCCTGATAATAGTACCAGCCCTTTTGTTTTTCCTGGTCTTGTAATGTAAATTGAATTCCGATACCTTCCTTGATTTTATCATTGAAGCCACCAGTGTAAACGTTATTCTTATCTATAATCATTATACCGTAGCCCCTATCAAGATTTATTTTTCCAAAAGGGTTATAGTATAAGGGCGCTGACTCAGCTAATACTTCTTCAAAAAATGAATCTTTCATAATCTTAGTTATTTCTTCCGTGTGGACCACGCTCAAGGCAGTATAAAGTTCATTTAGAACTTTTTCCTTTTCAATCTTCTGTGCAATTAATTCATTAGCCCTATTTAATATTTCCTTAGTAGTTTCACTATTATTGCTCCTTAGGTAGTTTTGAAGTAGGGCCTTGGCTGCATCATAATCTTTCAAAGTAATATATAGCTCAGCCATTTGGTTATAGGCCAGATCTCTTTGTGGTATAAGCCATATAGCCTCATTATATCTTTCAAATGCTTCTTCATAATTTTCTTGGTATATGTACTCAGAAGCCCTCAAAATATTCTCATTATATTTAAGCTCGTTTAAGTAAAAATCCACACTACTCATCTTTTTCTCAAGCTTATCAGACTCTGTTAAGATAAGTCCATCCTGTATTTCCTCTCTTGCTAAATCATACTTTTCCATGGCTATATAAGCTTCTACAATCTTTAAATAGGGTGTATCCTCCCTACCTTTAATCAATTTTGCCTTCTCATATTCATCAATAGCATTACTATATTCACCGTTGGAAAAATAGGCATCTCCATAGGATATTAATTGAAAAAATGTATAATCTGATTTTTTAACTGTAATCTCCTCAATCATTTCCTTAACAGTAATAGTCTTTTTCTCTTCATATCTATTTCTTAAGACCTCAAGAGCCTTGTCATAATTATGGATACCAACATAGGATTGGGCTAATCCTATTGATAATAGTTCTCTGTCTCCAAATTTCATAGACAGAGCCCTTTGATAGGCATCTATTGCCTCCTTATAGCTTTCTTCCCCTAAATATTCCTGAGCCATTACAGTCTGTTCTTTATACTCTTTTCTTATATTGTAAACATTATATATATACACAACCCCTAATAATAATACTAAAGCCAATAAAATCAGAAGTAGTCTTTTTCTATTTTCACGCAATTTACTATACAGCATAGATGCACCTCCAAAAGAGTTAAATAAGCTCTTTATAAACCTCCCGTTTACTTATTCCCCTGTCCTTTGCTACTAATTTCATTGCTTCTTTTTTTTCTATTCCTTTTTCTATATATATATCCATATGTTCCAGAATTGATTTTGTCTCCCAAAGGCTTTGTTTTTCTGCCTCAAGCTCCTTATGGGATCTACCCTCTATAACAAGCACATATTCTCCCTTCGGCTCAGAGCTCTCATATACAGCACTTGCATCATCAAGGGTTGTCCTCCATACTGTTTCATGAATCTTTGTTAGTTCCCTTATAATTGTAAGATTTCTATTACCCAAAATCTCATTAAGCTCCTTTAATGTTCTCTTTAACTTATGGGGAGCTTCATAGATTATGATCGTACGAGTATCCTCTACCAATTCTTCTAAAATCTTAAGTCTTTCTTTCTTATCTGTCGGAAGAAAGGCTTCAAAGGAGAATCTTCTTGTAGAAAGACCTGATAAGGTCAAGCCTGTAATTAGAGCACAGGGGCCAGGAAGGGACGTAACCTCAATTCCTGCTTCATATGCTATCCTAACCAGCTCCTCACCAGGGTCAGAAATTGCAGGGGTTCCGGCATCAGTAATAAGAGCAACCTGTTTACCAGTTAATAATTGCTCTACAAGATAGTTCGCCTTTTCAATTTTATTATGCTCATGGTAGCTTGTCATTGGAGTTTTAATTTCATAATGATTTAAGAGCTTCCTACTATGTCTAGTATCTTCGGCAGCAATTAAATCTACCTCCTTAAGGATTCTTATTACCCTAAAGGTAATATCCTCCAGGTTACCAATGGGAGTTGCACATAAATATAATTTTCCGGACATCTTTCTATGCCTTTCCTTTATTTGTTCAATGAGTTTATAAATGCATATATATTAGTTGTTATAACCATATATTTCAAATATCTCCTCTGTATAAATGCCTGGTTCTTTATATACTATTAAGGGAGCATCAACTATAAGATTACTCTTTCCTCCCTTATGACACTCTACAAGAACCATGTTCGGTTCCTTATGGACATATGGATATATAAGTCTAATTCTTTTTGGCTCTAGCTTATATAAGGAACAGGTATTAAGGATTTCTGCCAGCCTAAAGGGTCGATGAACCATATAAAATCTACCCTTTTGCTTAAGTATATTTGCCGCCTCACGGACTAGATCCTTTAAAGTACAAAGGATTTCATGTCTTGCTATAGCCTTTGTTGTATCAGGATTAACAATACCAAAATTCATATAAGGAGGATTACTTGTAACAACATCAAAGGAAGCCCTTCCAAATATCTTAGAGGCCTCCTTGATATCTCCATCTACAATATTAATTTTATCTTCAAGTTTATTTAGGGCAATACTTCTTCTGGCCATGTCTGCACTTTCCTCTTGAATTTCCAAGCCTGTAAAGTGACGACCCAAGGTTTTTGCCTCCAGAAGAATAGGAATAATCCCAGTTCCCGTACCTAAATCAAGTACTGCCTCTCCCGAATGAGCCTTTACAAAACCAGAAAGTAAAACCGCATCCATTCCAAAACAAAAACTCTTTGTATTTTGGATAATCTTATAATCATCTATATGAAGTTCGTCCACCCTCTCACCGGGTTTTAAAGATACCTTGGAATTATCCATTTTATTCATCATCCAAAAGATACTTTCCTTCTTTCTTTTCCAAAAACTCTAATGCCTTTAATTCTTCATCTTCTATACTATTTGCTTTGTCTCTTTTCCTCTTATGCTTAAAGCTTAAGTCCTCAACCTTATACTCGCGAACTTCCTTTTCGTCATTTTCCATGGTTACTATTACCTTCACCAGCTGTTTTAATACACTAACACTTTGAACCTCTCCCTTGAGATTTTCATTGGTAGTAACATAATCTCCTACATCAGGAAGCTTGGAGTTTAGATCCTCATAAGCCTCTTGTTCATTCTTTAGACAACACATTAATCTACCACATACTCCAGAAATCTTGGTAGGGTTAAGGGATAGGTTTTGTTCCTTGGCCATCTTTATGGAGACCGGGGCAAATTCTGACAAATGAGTATTACAGCAAAGTGTCCTTCCGCAGATACCAATTCCACCAACTATCTTTGTTTCATCCCTAACACCTATCTGTCTAAGCTCTATCCTTGTCTTAAAAACAGAAGCTAAATCCTTGACCAATTCTCTAAAATCAATTCTTCCATCGGCCGTAAAATAAAACAATACTTTATTGTTATCAAAGGTATATTCAGAATCAATAAGCTTCATCTCCAAACCATGCTTATTGATCTTCTCCAAGCAAATCTGGAAGGCTTCCTTTTCTTTCTCTTTATTCTTTTTTTCTATCTCATTGTCTTCAGCTGTGGCCTGACGAATTACAGGCTTTAAGGGTTGAATAATCTTATCATCCTCTAAATCTCTTATACCCAGCACAACGTTGCCGTATTCAACGCCTCTGGCAGTTTCAACAATAACATTATCTCCTTGTTTTATATCAAACCCTGCAGGATCAAAATAATAGATTTTGCCTGCTTTTCTAAATCTCACTCCTATAACATTAGTCATTGCTATTTCTCCTTTATACTGAGCAGCATTAATTCTATAGTAATATCAAAATTAACATTTGCCTTTAACTTATTTTTCGCTTCTTCCATTGAGTTTAAAATGTTTTCAATTACGTCATAGCTTCTAGTTTTTGTCTGTTTTCTAATTGTCTCATATTCATCCTTGAACAATAAAAGATTTGGATCGTTTGTTGCCTTTAACATTAATAAATCCCTAAACCACAGTGTCATCAAGTCAATATATTCAAAGACCGAAGCCTTGTTCTCTGAAATAGTCTTTATGCCCGCTATAATTTCATGGAGCTCCATCTCATCAATGTATCTTAGAATATGAAAAATATCCTCTTTTTTACTTTCAAAATCCTCTGATGAGGAATATTTTATTGCCTTACCAACATTACCACCACTAAAACCTGCTGCTATCTCTGCTTTATAATCTGGAATTTTAAACTTTGACATTAGGTGTTCCTTAATAACCTGTCTATCAATTGGTTTTAAATCTAAAACCACACACCTTGATATTATTGTGGGCAAGAGCTGACTAGTACCACAAGCAAGCAATAATATAATCCCATATTCCGGTGGCTCCTCAATAGTCTTTAACAATGCATTCTGTGCATTCTCCGTCATTTTTTCTGCAGAATCTATTATATATATCTTATAGGGACTCTGATATGGCTTCACCTGTATATCCGCATTTATCTGTGTTCTAATATCATCCACGCCAATGCTGGCTTTTTCATGAGTTATCCACATAATATCCGGTTGATTCCCACTGTTGGTTTGAATACAGGACTTACATAGATTACAGGGATTACTACCCTTCTCCTTACATTGCAGTGTTTTTGCAAAGGCCAAGGCCAGAGTTTTCTTTCCCATACCCTCTTCACCATTTAATATATATGCATGGGAAATCTTCTCTGCCTTAATAGCATTTTGAAGATGCCTAATAATTCCTTCATGTCCAATTATTCTTGAAAAGTCTCCCATAAAATCACCTCTACTAAGTTAGTATATCAATTAATAGTCCCCTAATCTCATCTATCTTGTTAAGAATTCCAATATGATCCTTCTCTTCCTTAATAAGCTCCAAGGCAAGCTCGTCAAGCTCCTTGTTAACTAATTTAATCATAGTATAGACTCTGTGTCTACCCTTTCTGTCAAGAGAATTTTCTCTTGTAAACTTATGAGATCTACTTACAATTTCATTCATAAATTCTCTGATTAATTCCCTATAATACTTCATGTCGCGAACATCCATATGCTTGCCTAGCTTTTTACCATGGGCAGATATTTCCTCTAGCATCAAATTAAGCCTAGCTTGAAGATTCTGATCCTCTAAATGAGAAACCAAGGCAAATTTAAAAGAACCATCGGTTTCATGTACCGGAGTCTTTGTCTTCGGCTGTTGTACCTGATTCAATTGGTTTACCTTAATATCCAATAGAATTCTCCTTCATATCTTCAATAATCTCTTTGATACAGCTATCTAGTTCATGGTTTATATACTTTTTAACTATTCCGTTTTTTGCTATGTTCTCTTCTGAAAAATCTTCATCATCTGCAAGAAATCTACGACATAGCTCTGCATATTTAGGCTCTTCTTGTTTTAGTTCTCTCTTAAGTGCTCGCATAAGTCGTATGCCATCTTCTACGTGTATATATATTGGTATTACATGGTCTTGTCCAAAATAATCCCTGATTTGCCCATAACTATCTAAGGTACCATGCATAATATAATTGTTTTGTTTAAGATCTATCTGACCATCTTGGGCAGTAAAATAGTGCCATATTCCATGAATTGTATTATATGAGCGATGCTCTATTAGCCTTCCTTGCTCCTTTAACTTATCAAGCTTTGATTCCTCAACAAAATAGTACTCAACTCCATCTTTTTCTGATACACGGATTGGTCTTGTGGTATACATTACAACAGTCTTTAGGTTTAGCTCCTTGTGCTCCAATAGCCTTTTGTATATGGTATCCTTCCCTGTTGCACTCTTGCCTAAGATAATATATATTTTTGACATTATTGCTAGTCCTTTCTATTGCCCTTAACTAAGTTTTATTACCTATGATTACCATCATTCTCTAACCATGTTTTACTTTGTTTCTTATAATGCTTTTGTTGATACATCTTTGTATCAGCCACACCTAGGCACTCTTCCAGATCCGTTTCTTTATTTGCAGTGGTAATGCTCCATCCATAGCTTATGCTAATAACAAACTCATATTCTGAATCTTGATTGACTGTTTCTATTTCTTTCTCAAAGCTGGACACAAATTTATTTATTTTGTTATCATCATACTCTACCCCAACTACTGCAAACTCATCTCCGCCCATTCTTATGCATATCTCATCATCCTCTGAAGCATTCATAAGAGAATCTGCAACCACCTTAATTGCTATATCTCCTTTAGCATGACCATATCTATCATTAATATATTTTAAATTATCCATATCTGCACTAAATACCATAAGAGCACTGCTATTTTCAATACTATGATTCAAGTACTTCTGGCCTAGGGTATGTAGAGCTCTTCTATTATACAATCCTGTCAATTCATCCTTGACGGACACATCTTCTAGTTTATATATTAATCTATTAAGTTCATTGTGTGTTTTAATATTCTCTAGGGCATTACAAAGGTTAATAAGCCATCCTTGATACGAGGGCTTATAAGCCTGAAATCTTTTAAAGCTAATTGCAGCATATCCATAACATTTTTCCTGATGATGCAGCATATTAAAATAGAAAAACTGCGGCTCCTCATCCATATAAACTAATGGCAACAGCTCCTTGCTGTTAAAGTCTACCTTTTGAAGCCAGCTACCATTTTTCATCCCTACTTCCATAGAGACTTCTCTATCAAAAAAACGACTTTTATGCTCGTTATCATCTATATATTTATCCCAATCCTTGTATAGGCACATATAAAAGGAAGAAAGTCCTTCGTTAAGATATATATATGAGGTCAGCTTTTTATTAAGCACATCTAGGTTGGTTACACCGGTAAGGTCAATTGACATATATGCGTTATTGGATATAGCTTTGTCTTTGTCCTCTACCTCGTTAATAATATAATTTCTTCTTCTTAATACATCCTCACAATTATTAACTGACTTACATCCACAGGATTCCCGTATATATGTAATGCTTTTTAGATATGACGTCCTCTCCAGTTCTTTTCCCTGGTTTTCCATATGAATCTTATCCACAGCCTCCATGCCCATATCAAAAACAGGTATTCCTATTGTAGTAATTGGAGGTATAAAATCCTTTGTTACTTCAATATTATCACATCCTGATACAGCAATCTCCCGTGGAACTAAGATACCCCGTTCAGTTAGGGCATTACATACTGCAATTGCCATATAATCATTGGCACAGATAATTGCTTCCGGGCGTCTACTTGGATCCGCCAACCATTTATCAACTGCATCTGCTGCGGCAAACTTCCAAAAATCCCCATGATAAATTCTGTCTTCCTCTATCGGAATATCGTTCTCTGATAATATTCTACAATATGCCTTCAGCCTTTCTATTGCTATAGGGTTATCCTTAGGGCCAGAAAGAAAATTCAACTTGGTATATTTATGGTCCTTAATAAAATGCCTTATTACATCATCTAAAACAGTAGTATCCTCAATAAGGACATTTTGATATTCCTCCATATACTGTCTTACGCTGACAACAGGACATTTACAATATTCTTTAATATTATTTATAACATTAGATCTAAAACCATTAATAAGCATTGTATCCAAAAGCAATATAATACCGTCAAGCTCCTCATATTCAGGGAGACAGCCAATGTTTTTTTCTCCTTTTTCATATTTATATTCTCCATCGCCATCAAAATTAGAAAAAATAGCAACATTATATCCTAGGTCATAGGCCCGGCTACATATACCTCTACATAGCAAGTCTTGAAATTCATAATAAGCTTGTGTTATAAATACACCTATTGTTTTCCTTTTATTTATTTGCATATTCTCCCCTCCTTTGTTTCTTTGCTCGATTTATAACTGGCTATAGTTAATATCATATATGTTTTTAATGGATTTGTAAAACATTAATTATTTCAAAAATAAAGCCTCCACCTTAATATGTTTTTGGTTGAGGCTTTTGCCTAAAATTATTAAATAAGATTTGCCCTTATCCGTAAAGCTCTTTTTTTATGCTTTTGATCATACATTTTCTTGTCAGCATTAATCAGACACTCTTCAACCGTAGTTTTCTCAGTTGGATTAATAATGCTCCATCCATAGCTAACATAGACCTTGAACTTATGCTTACCACTTTTATTAAATTCATCCAGATAAGCAATAAATCTTTGTATAAAATCAAGAGCTCGCTTTTTATTATACTCTAATCCAATTACTACAAATTCATCTCCTCCAAAGCGAACACATATTTCATCATCGTCTGATGCTGTAAACAATGCATCACCAACTGCTTTTAAGGCAATATCTCCTCCCGCATGACCATAATTGTCATTAATCAACTTCAGCCTATCTAAATCTGCTGATAATACCATAATGGAGATATTCTTTTCTGCAGCCTGCTTTATATATTTGTCACCAAGAGTTTCAAGTCCTCTTCTATTATATAACCCTGTTAACTCATCCCTGATATACATATCCTCAAGCTCATAGACTAATCTATTTAGCTCGTTATGCACTCTGACATTCTCAAGCGCATTGCCAACATTAATCATCCACGCCTGAAAGGTATACATAAATGACTGAATTTTTTCAAAGGCAATTGCTACATAACCAAAATCTATTGACTGGTGATGAAGTATAGAGAAGTAGTATATTAGTGGCTTATCCTCCTTAAATTGTGGCGGAATAAGATAGCATCTTGGAAATCTAATCTTGCTATAGTTTTTTCCGTTAGTAATGCCTACCTCCATACTCATTTCTTCATCTGGATTAAATTGTCTTGGCTCTTTTTTATTAGTGTATTGCCAATCTGTATATAGGCACATAAAAAAATCCGAAAATCCTTCGTTTGCATAGACATGAGTAAATAGCTTCTCATTTATGTCTTCGATGGAAGTTATTCCTGTTAAGTCTACTGACATAAATGCATTTCTGACTACTTCACTTAGTAAGGATTCTGTCATTCTAAAATAATATTTATTTGATTCTTTCTTTTCATGCTCTCTTGAATATTTACAGCCACAAGATTCACGAATTATAGTTGAGGTTTCTATATAGGAATCATATTCTTCCTTAATACCCCGTAGCACTCGATCTATTTTGTTTACCGCTTCAATACCCATATCAGTAATAGGTATATGAGCAGTTGTTATGGCGGGGCTAAATTCTCCCGCATCAATAACATCATCACAGCCCGATACTGCTATTTCCTCAGGTACTAATATTCCTCTTTCCTCCAACTCCCTTGTTACTGTTATGGCCATATAATCATTGGCACATATAATAGCCTGTGGCCTAGATGTAGTTCCTGATAACCATGTTTCTACTGCTAACCTTCCATCCCTCTTCCAAAAATCACCATAAATAATTCTTTCCTCTTCAATAGGTATATTATATTCTGTCAGAACTTTTTTATAGCTATCAAGTCTTTTATGGGATTCAGGATAATTCCTTGGCCCTGTCAAAAAATTAATACGGGTAAATCCATGCTCCACTACAAAATGCCTAACAATATCTTCAAGCACATTGTCATCATCAACTAATACATTGTAGAAGCCATCTATCTTTCTTCTTATACTAACTACAGGGCAATTACTTCTTGCCTCGATATTGTTTTTTATGCTCTTTTCTAAATCAATAACATCCATGGTGTCAGGAGTCATAATAATACCATCTAGCTTCTCATAATAAGGTAAATGTGCAATCTTACATTCACCCTTATCATAATCTTGTTCTCCATATCCTCCAAAGTTAGTAAAAAAAGCAACATTATAATCAAGCTCCTGAGCGCGGCTTGAAATGCCATTACTTAGTTGCTCCTGATATTCTGAATTTGCTCGTGATACAAACACTCCAATTGTCTTTCTACCGTTGGAAAACACGACATCAACTCCTTGCCTTAACCTAATATATAAAATGGTTATTTCAATTTGTATATAGTACTTCTTTACTATAATATATAACATATTATAGCAAAAAACAACATGATTATTATTTTCTATCTATTTAATCAGATAAAAAGATATATTTAATGTATTTATGACAACATCATTCTATCATTAGCAAAGCTACCCTGGCTGATATTTTCAAATTTTTGCATCAAATCTGCTACCTTTAAGCTACTTTTTTCTTCACCCTCTACATCAAAAATAACCTTTCCTTCATACATCATAATTAAGCGGTTTCCATATCTGATTGCATGTTTCATATTGTGAGTTATCATAAGGGTCGTAAGATTATTGCTTAATACAATCTCGTCTGTTAGCTGAAGTACCCTTTCTGCGGTCTTAGGATCTAAAGCCGCTGTATGTTCATCTAACAAAAGTAGCTTTGGCTGTTGCAGGGTTGCCATAAGTAGTGTTAAGGCCTGTCTTTGGCCTCCTGAAAGCATACCGACTTTTGTACCTAATCTAGATTCAAGCCCCAAGTCAAGATTTATAAGCTTTTCCATATAAAGCTGCTTTTCTTCCTTGGTAATCCCCCATCTAAGTCCTCTTCTCTTTCCTCTACGGTAGGCTAGTGCAAGATTTTCTTGTATTTCCATGTTTGCGGCGGTGCCCATCATAGGATCTTGAAAGACTCTGCCCAAATATTCGGCTCTTTTATATTCTGGTAAATGGGTTAGCTCTTCACCGTCAAGAATTATAGTTCCAATTTCAGGCGGAAATACTCCTGCAATAAGATTCAGCAAGGTTGACTTTCCTGCACCATTTCCTCCAATAACAGTTACAAAATCACCTTTTTTCAGATGAAGAGAAAGACCGTTAATAACCTTCTTTTCATTTACAGTGTTGTTGTTAAAGGTTTTATATATCTGATTTAATTTCAGCATTATTTACCAACCTCCTTACGAAAAAATAATGGCTTGTTCTTTAATAGGGTGGGTATAGATAATGCAGCTGCAACCACAATGGCGGTAAACAATTTCATATCATTCGTATCAAGTCCAAATCTAAGAACTAAGGCTATAATTACCCTATATACTACAGAACCACACATAATTGCTATCATTTTAATTGCAAAGTTCTTTACCCTAAAAAATAATACCTCTCCTAAAACAATGGACGCTAAGCCTATAACTATAGCTCCTTGTCCCATTCCCACATCGGCATAGCCCTGAGTCTGGGTAACCAGCGCTCCTGATAATGCAATAAAACCATTACTAGCAGCTAGACCCACAATCTTAGTCATGTCTGTATTGACGCCCTGAGCCCTTACCATAGTATCATTATTACCTGTTGCCCTGACACAGCTACCTAGCTCAGTTCCAAAAAGCCAATAAAGTAAAGCAATTGTTGCCAAGGAAAACACTAACCCTACAAGTAGAACAACTCCTGTCTGAAGTGTTATATTCTTTACACCAAGCTCAGCCGCTGTTGGAAACATATCCTTAATCAAGGATATCATAGTATTATTTCCTATAAGTGATGTATTTGGCTGTCCCATTATTCTAAGATTAATTGAATATAATCCAAACATAGTTAGAATTCCGGCTAAAATAGCAGGGATTTTAAGTTTTGTATGCAAAAGACCAGTTACTACTCCTGCTGCCATTCCGCATATTAGTGCAAATAGCAAACTCAAATAAGGATTTAAACCTAATCTCACTACTAAAACAGCGCTAATACTGCCTCCTAGTGCAAAACTTCCTTCACAGGTAAGATCAGCCATGTTTAAAATTCTAAATGTTATAAAAACTCCTAATGCAAATATTGTCCAGGTCAAGCCCTGGCCCGCAGCACCATATATAGACAATAGTATCTCCATTCATTTCAATCCTTTCTCGAATAGTAGCTCCTTGTAGCTCTATTTAAATATTTAACACGACATATATGCAACACTTTTTATAAAAGAATTAAATGGAGGGGTCATAATTCCCCTCCATTTATCATAAATCAACTAATTACAGCATTATCTTCTATTCTCCCTGAAGCTCTTGGGGAATTTCAATTCCTAACTGCTTTGCAACCTCTTCATTAATCATTAAGGAATATTCCTCATCAGAAAGGTATTCTATAGGCATTGTCGCTGTGGTCGCTTCTTTTTTGATTATCCTAACAGCCTGCTCACCGGTTAGCCTTCCAAGCTTATAGTAATCTATTCCATAGGTTGCAAGGCCTCCAGCCTTTACCATGCTTTCCTCACCACAGATAACTGGGATGCCATTAGGATTAGCCACCATAGCTACTGTAGGCATTCCCGATGCAATAGTATTATCAGTAGGTGCATAAATTGCATCTACCTTACCAACTAAGGACTGAACCACCTGCTCAATCTCATTTGTATTAGACACCGTGGCTTCAATAACTTCTAGGTCAAATTCCTTTGCAGCCTCTATTGCAATTTCCACCTGAATCTTAGAATTACTTTCACTGGAGCTATATAAAATTCCAACGGTTTTAGCCTCCGGCACAAGCTGTTTTAAAAGTTCAAACTGTTTTCTAACTGGTGTAAGATCAGAAGTACCTGATACATTTCCTCCTGGTGCATCGTTAGATTCAACCAGGAATGACCCTGCCGGATCTGTTACTGCTGTTACTAAAATTGGTATGTCTTTAGTAGCATTGGCCACCGCTTGAGCAGATGGAGTAGCTATTGCTAAAATTAAATCATTTCCATCGTTCACAAGCTTAATTGCTATTGTATTAACCGTTGATTGGTCATTTTGGGCATTCTGATAATCAATCTTAATATTCTCTCCATCTATGTATCCAGCTTCTTTAAGTGCATCTACAAAACCCTCATAACTGGCATCCAGAGCCCCATGCCTAACTAATTGGTTTATACCAATTTTATATACCTTGTCCTTTTTACCGCATCCACTAAGCAGTCCTATAACCATAGTAACCATAAATAATGCAGTTAATATTTTCTTTATTGTCATTCCTATTCCTCCTTTTGACAGGTCTTTTCACTTTAACGCTTTGACGCTTTGACGCTTTTAATGGGTAAAGTATACTATGGTTTTATCTTTACGTCAATACCTAATTTTAATTAATAATTGCTTTATGAATGAAAAGGAAATAGTAGGAAACCCTATTAATAGTATACCTAGGATATATGATAATACAATTTTTTAGATAGGAGGATATCCATGGATATTAACACTAAGCTTTCGACTGACATTAAAAAAAATATTGATCTTCTAAAGCAGGCCTTACCCATTAAGAAAAGCTTTGATATTATTGGACGGGAGCTTATTATTGCCCAAACCACTGCTGCATATTTGGTTTTTATTGATGGTTTTGCCAAGGATGATATAATGCTATGGATTATAGAGGTCTTACAGTCTCTTTCTGAGAACGAGCTCTCTAGTGATGTTATAGAAACCTTAGTAAAGAAAAAAATAGGCTATATAGAGGTAGAGCGTTTTACAGACGTTGATCAGATAAAAAATATGGTTTTAGCCGGAGCGGTTGGTCTTATTGTTGATGGCATAGATGAGGGTATAATAATTGATGCTAGAGAATATCCTGTTCGTAGTCCCGAGGAGCCAGAGCTAGAAAAGGTTAGCAGAGGTTCTAGAGATGGCCTAGTAGAAACAATTATATTTAATACCGCTCTTATTAGGAGAAGACTGCGAGATCCAAGCCTTATCTTTGAGATTAAGACTGTAGGAAAGCGCTCAAAAACAGATGTGGTAATATCTTATTTGGATAATTTGGCTGATAAAAATTTGGTTGATGAAGTCCGCAGTAAAATAGATGAAATCAACGTGGGTGCTCTTGTTATGGCAGAAAAGACTCTGGAAGAGCTGCTAATAAAAAAGCATTGGTATAACCCTCTTCCTCAAGTGAAGTTTACCGAACGGCCTGACGTAGTTGCAGCTCACCTAATGGAAGGACATATTGCTATTATTGTAGATACCTCTCCAAGTGCAATGCTACTACCTGTAACCATGTTTCACTTTACTCAGCATGCTGAGGACTACTATCAGAACATACTTGTCGGGACCTATTACCGATGGGTGCGCTTTATTGGAATGCTTGCGGCTCTTTTTCTACCATCACTATGGCTTTTGCTAATACAAAACAAAGAGCTATTACCTGAATTCCTTCAGTTTATAGGCCCTCGGGATGAATATACCATTCCTTTATTTGCACAGCTTTTTCTGCTAGAATTTGGTTTGGATATTCTTAGATTATCCTCAATCCATACACCCAATGCTCTTAATACCTCCTTAGGTATTATAGGGGGGCTAATCCTTAGCGACTTGGCTGTAAAGGTAGGGATATTTGTACCAGAAACAGTTCTTTATGTTGCCATCGCTGGAATTGGCACCTTTGCAACTCCCAGCTTGGAGTTTGCTTTGGCAATTCGAATATTTAGAATTCTTTTGCTAATATCCACTGGGTTTTTTGGAGTTTGGGGCTTTGCTGGGAGTATTCTTATAATTATTATTATCTTCTTTTCCTCTAAATCCTTTAAAAATGCCATTCCCTACACCTGGCCTTTATTTCCCCTAAAATTAAAGCCCCTTGCCCATATTCTTTTTCGTATGCCTATCCCCAAAATAGGAAATGATGGAAAGGACAAGTCTTAAGAAGTTTTCTGAAGCAGCAGCTTAAATGCTTGTTCTGGATCTATGGTTTCTAGGACGGTTTGTTCCATTGGGCACATACCGTCCTTGTTTCTATTCATAATAAATGGAACCCTTTTATCATATTCATAAGTAATCTGATATTTATCCAGAACCTCAATGGCATGTTCACTTATTAGTCGGGTATATATACTCTGTGCCCTCCCATATACTAATAAGAGAGCCGCGGCTTTACCAATAACCACGTCTGCCACATCAGCCCCTTCAAAAAAGGTTGAATTTTCTTTAAGCTTGGTCATAATTGGCATTATTCCCTTAAGCTCTGACTGATATATATGATTACCCTTAATAGCTACACAGGTTTTGTTTGAATTATTTAGCATGTCCTTTAGTTCTTGTTTTACCATTTTGCTCTCCTTAAATTGTGTTATTTGTATTGTTGTAGATTAATTATTATGGTATTAGCTTCTTTTGTCAATCTAATCCCACTCCTTCATGGTTTAAATTAATAATAATATTAATATAATTTATAAGTGTGTAATATTTTATAAACAGGTCATATATTAATAATATAATGAATTCAGGGTGGGGTTATGATTATACATGTAGTACAACAGGGGGAAACCATACAATCTATCGCCGAGCTCTATGGTACTCCGGTGGATGTATTAATTCTTGATAATGCACTTGATTATCCAAATGATTTGGTTGTGGGTCAATGTATTGTTGTTGTTTTTCCAGAGCTTGTTTATACCGTTAAGGAAGGGGATAATCTATACGATATTGCTGTTGCTCATAATGTTACAGTAATGCAATTATTACAAAACAATCCCTATCTTTCTGACAGAGCCTTCCTTATACCAGGAGACAGAGTTGTTATAAGCTATGAAAAAAAAGGTTTTATTGTCACCCATGGTCTAGCTGCCCCCTATATAAGTCAAAGTATTTTTAGAAAAACCTTACCCTTTCTAACTTACCTTTCTGTTGTAAATTATACTGCTTCAAATGTAGGTGAAGTAATTTCATATTACGATGATACGGAATTTGTTCAAATAGCAAGAGGATATAATGTTATACCCTTAATGTTTTTAACTACATTAACACTCCAAGATGATGAGAATTTAAGCGCAGTATATGAGTTATTGCTAAATGAAGAAAGTCAAGACAGATTAACTGATAATATTTTAAGGATATTAAGGGAAAAGGGTTTTTATGGCATTAACCTTTCCTTCGAATATATAAATGTTACCATTATTCCTTTGATAGAAAATGCCTATGGGAGAATTACACGTCGATTAAAGGAGGAAGGCTTTTTAGCCTTTGCTACAATAAATCCTAATATTACTGTTGTCGGTGAAGAAATTCAGTTTGAGAAGGTAGATTATACTATCCTTAGTGCTTTGGCTGATGGAGTAATATTTATGAATTTCGAAAGGGCTATAAATGTTAATCCACCATCCCCCATAAGCTCCATTTATCATATTGATGCTTATCTAAAATTCCTTATGGAAACCATACCTGCGGAAAAATTGGTTATAGGTTTAGCCACAATCGGTTACGACTGGGAACTTCCCTTCTTTACTGGTATTTCTAGTGTACATTCTTTAACCTATAATAGTGCTGTTGCCTTAGCCCGTAATGAAGGTGCCATTATTTATTTTGATGAAGTCTCTCAAACACCATTTTTTAATTATACAGCTACTGGTATGTATCAAATTGAACATATTGTATGGTTTATCGATGCCCGAAGTATAAATAGCTTAATTGCATTAGCGGTTAACAATAGTCTAAGTGGGACTGGTATATGGAATATAGCCACTTATAATACGCAGCTATGGTTGATTTTTAATTCTCAGTTTGAAATAGTGAAGTTTGAGGTCCCGTAGCTAGTTTTCACATATTTTCAGTAGTAGTCAGTCATAGATATATACCCAAGGCTGGCTATTTCTTTATTAGTAAGTACTCTATGTATCTGTAGAAACTTTTCATGTATTAAAAGTAATATATGTTGAACACAAGCAGGGAATAAAAATAAGCCATTGGGCCGTTAGCCCTCAAGCCCAAACTGACTTTTATCATTGTCATTATTGACAAAGCAAATGACTATATATCTGAGTCCGATACCGTAACCTCGTGACCTATCGGTCCCTTCGGTCACGCCGGCTTCGCCGGTATCAAGAAAAGAGGAGCACTGTTCTTGCAAGCAAGCTTGTATCACAGTACTCCTCTTTCTTGATGTCGGACTCAGATCCGGAACGTGAAAAAAGCCCCAACCCACAGCTCCTATGTCTGCAAATTAGAACCTTTTATAGTGCGCCTCCAGGGGTTCGAACCCTGGACACCCTGATTAAGAGTCAGGTGCTCTGCCAACTGAGCTAGAGGCGCGTATATTTTGAACGCAAGTGTTATTATAAGGTATGGCATGATATTTTGCAAGTACTTTTTCAAAATATATTTTTTATTTGTTAATTTGTTCTTTTTTACTATATCTACCAATAATCGCCTCTGCTTTAATATAGGACAGAAACTGTTTATTAGTTCCTGTCCTATATTAAAATCTAAGCTTATTTTAGGATTCTTTCTACTGTGCATCTAGCTTTTCTGTTAATACCTTTTTGGATATAATACCTATAGATGTATCAACTGCTTCGCCGTTATTATAGATTATCATAGTAGGAATAGTCATAACACGATATTGTCTTGCTGTTTCTGGATTGTCATCAACATTCAGCTTGCCTATTTTAATCTTACCGTCATATTCTTTGGCAAGTTCATCTATGATAGGGCCCATCATCTTACATGGTCCACACCAATCCGCATAAAAATCTACCAAAACAGGCATGTCCGCCTCTAAAGCTTCTTTTTTAAAATTAGCATCCGTAAATTTAAAAGTCATATTTTTTCCTCCATTCTTTCTATCTGGGTTATGTCTTGTTTTTGTGTCATGTTCCCAAATTCAAAATGTTATTGTTTAGTATCTCATAATTTTAGTTTTATTATGTGCTTTTATAATATGTGATGCTATATAAAAAGTCAACTTATTATATAGATGTTTTGCTTTCTACTCATCTACTATTTTTGTTTTTTTGTTGAACCCTTTATTATTGCTTCTACTTCATCCCAAGAGCGTTTAAGGTTCATGGTTTTTTTGTTTAGCTTATAATTGCTACCTGTAGCCTTAGCTATTTTTTGCTTCATGGATTTCTTCATAGTAATCCCTTACTTCTTTTTATCATTGTATTAATATAATATGCAGATTATCACTTCGGTGATATCGTAATCATATAAATAGGCTTGCCCTCTGCTACAAATCGTTCTTCATACTCCGTCATTATATTCCCTGCAATATATTCACTATTATGAAGGTCGTAGGTTTTATTCTTTATTTCCCAGTTAGCAGCCTTTACCTCTTCTAATGAAAATTCAAATAAGTCTTGATTATCTGTCTTAAAGATTACTTCTCCATCCTTTTGTAAGCATTGGATATACTTACCGAGAAATTGCCTGGAGGGTAATCGCCTTTTTGCATGACGATCCTTTGGCCAGGGGTCGGAAAAGTTCAGATATATCCTCTCAATTTCATTTTCTCCAAATATACTAGTTAAATACTCTGCATCAAATCGTAAAAAATATAGATTCTCAAGCTCTGTTTCTCTTACCTTTTCAAGGGCACGAAGTAATACACTGGAGTACTTCTCAATTCCAATATAATTAATATTCGGATTTTGATTAGCTAGCTCCATTATAAACCTTCCCTTGCCGGTGCCAATCTCCAAATGTATAGGATTGTCATTGGCAAATAGTCCCTTCCAGCTTCCCTTTAGCTGCTCCGGTTCAACTACTACATATTTATCCTCTATTACAGCCTCTCTGGAACCCCTAATGTTTCTTAGTCTCATTTATATACTCCTATCTATGGTCATCAACTTATTTTTTAAATAAAATGTATTGAATAGGTTTACTTGCTCTTATGATTATAAATACAAATTATTATTTCGTCAAATATACCTTACATTTCAGAACTAATATTACTGGTTTACAAGAATGTGTTCACTACCCTTTCAATATCAAAAAAGTTTAAGTAATCATAAGTATGCTATTTTAAAAATAAATGTTTTATAGTATACTTGATGCAATGCAAGGTGACATCT
>CAZMYP010000021.1:0-32683 GCA_964570535.1 uncultured Herbinix sp. | reverse complement strand
CTTATAAACTAAATTCGAAGAATATAAAATAATATATCCCTTTATTTCAGCATATAGACATTGGGGTAGACTTTACTTATATACGTATTGTAATCATATCAAAATTTAACTTCTGTAAATTGATAATCATGCCTATTTTATTATTTTTTATGAGCTGTGATAATTGTAAAGCTATAGGCATTGATCGTTAAAGTAAAACCATCGCAATGTACATACCAATTTTTGCCTTTTATAGTCATGTTATCTGATTTATTAATTTTCTCTTTACACCAAACGATAATATCATTATCTTCAATATTTAAACCTAAGTTTTTCTTGATTCGATTGATTCCTAATTCTGTTGTATGAATCTTTTCGATATTGAATATTAAATCAGTATTTATATTTATTTTTTTTCGACGCTTTTGCGGTTGCTTCTCTCCCATTCCGTAAATCTTTACCTGCTCTATCATATGACCTATATTACCTTCACCGGCAAATTTATCATAATCAAAATAATCCTCATCTACAGATAACCATTCCAGAGGATTCACTTCTTCATATAGCTCTATATCCTCTTTCAATATACCTACATATACCTCAACATAGCAATTTTGATTGTAATATGTGAAATCCATCATGTGATGAAGCTCTATATCACTTGAATCTATCCCTGTTTCTTCCTTTAATTCTCGGTATGCAGCAATAAACCCATCCTCATTTTTTTCAATTTTACCACCAACAAGATTATATAATCCCTTGTAGGGGTTCTTAATTCTCTTACAAAAAAGGAGTTTATTACCCTCTGAATTGTACACTATGATGCAATTATATCCCTGCATAAGCCCTCCCTAAGTATCACACTTTTAAGAACTCAAATCCTATATTGATTATTAGATTTTTCTATTCCCAATTCTTCCAAACATCAGGACAGAAGCCTACCGTTGCTTGTTTTCCGTTACGAACTATGGGAGTTTTAAGAAATATGGGATTCTCCAGCATTTTTTCTTCCTTATCATCTTCTGATAGATACTTTAATAATGCCATTAAATTTTTATCCTTGCAGTCCTCATCAAGCATATTAATATATCCGCCAAGAGCAGTCTTAATATTATTAAATTCTCCTTTACTCATTCCCTTGTCAAGCAAGTCAATGAATTGATACTTAATAGCTCTTTCCTTGAAATATCTCTCGGCTTTCTTACTATCAAAGCATTTCTTCTTACCAAATATCTGTATATTCATAAATTCACTCTTTCCTTAATTCTATTAAGCTAACTTCGGGGTTTTCAAGACTAAATTCTATCAGATGATCCTTCATAATATCCGTATAATAATCTACTAACAGGCAAACCTTCTAAACCTTAGGAATGTTAGCCTCTCATGACATACATTACCTATCAAGCTCACCAATACCGTAACCTCTTGGCATGGGCTCGGGTCTATCACAGGTGGACGTCATATTATATACTTTACCTGTTCTGACAGACTCATCGAAACTAAGCATGGCCTCGGTCACATGATATATTAGTTCCTCATTAGTTCTATGCTTTCTTCCATATACAAGGGCATAGGCCATATCAAGAACTCCAAGGCCTCGGATATATTCCAAGGGTTGCTGATATACCTGTGGAATTTCTTGAAGCTTATCATAGTCTGTAGAATAAGGGGGCTCGCTTCCACCATAAAGATTTAGTGAGTCCAATACCCTTTCCTTACGGAATATTTTAATCTTTCCACCAAAATTATTAGGATCAGGTAATATTAAGGTACCTTCTGTTCCATAGATCTCAAGCTTGGGTAGACTTGACATCCAAACATCAAAGGACATATTTATATTGACATTAACACCATTTGCAAATTCAATAATCCCATTATAGGTAGTTGGAACCTCAACATCAACTGTTTTTCCCCTAAGTGGTTCGCTATAGATTGTTCTGGATTTAGCTCCTATTCTTGAGAAACAAGACGTTCTACTTATGGGTCCCAGCAAGGATACAAGTGCTGTAAGATAATAAGGTCCCATATCTAGCATAGGGCCTGCGCCTTCTTTATAGTAAAATTCAGGTGATGCATGCCAGGTCTCAGTACCATAGGAAATCATATTAGCTGTTGCAGATATAGGTGTGCCCGCCCATCCCTCATCAATTGCCTTTCGGCAGGTTTGCAATCCGGCTCCAAGAAAGGTTTCAGGGGCAGCGCCTACCATTAATCCTTTACCTTTAGCCAAAGCAAGTATTTCCTTAGCATCATTAATATTTAAGGCAAAGGGCTTCTCACAATATAGATGCTTACCAGCGTTTAATATTTGCTTATTTATCTCTGTGTGCACAGCTGGTATCGTAAGATTTATAACAATCTCAATCTCAGGGTCAGCCAACAGCTCCTCAGTACTACATGCTTTAGGAATACCATATTTATCAGCTGTTTTCTGTGCACTTTCTAAATGTAAGGCTGAACAAGCGGTTATATCCAGCCATCTAAACATTGATTGAATATTTAAAATATAGGTGTTACTTATTACTCCACAACCAACAATACCGATCTTAACCTTTCTCATGTATGCACCTCCAAAGTTAGACTCTCATAAGTTTCTTTTGTTCAAATCATATCACACAAAATAAATGCTTACAAGATACTCCTAATTAAAACATCTATTAAAAATATTATGAGGAAATATTATAATTACCAGTATTTTAATAATGATTTGACTTTTTATGTAGTATATAATAAAAAAGAAAAATCAGTCAGATTGAGTAATAATTTGTCTGATGATTGATCATATGTTACTGACTAACCCTTGTAAAGATAGGAGGAATTATCATGAGGAAAAGGTTTAAATATATAGCCTACATACTCACAGGAATTGCTTTGTTTTCAGTAGTTCTAATTACAAAAGATAAAATTAAAGCTCAAGCTGCAAATAAGGTCTATCTAAATAATAAAAATATGACATTAGAATTAGGCCGTTACAGTTCACTAAAAGTATATGGAACAAAGGAAGAGGTTATTTGGAAATCGGCCAATAATCGTGCCGCTACGGTAAATAGCAAAGGCAAAGTTACTGCTAGAGGCTGGGGAAGTACCAAAATCTATGCTTATGTAGGTAATAAAACCCTAAGCTCAAAAATTACTATTGTTCAAATGAACAAGAAAAACGTAGCCTTAACATCGGGTAAGACCACTCAGCTTACGCTTTGGGGATCAAATAATAGTACCACCTGGGAATCTAGTAATAATAAAGTAGCCACTGTATCTGATAACGGCTTAGTAACGGCTGTTGGACAAGGTACAGCTACTATTACTGCCCTATTCAATGGTAAGAAGATAACCAGTAAGATAACAGTAGTTGGTCTTAACCATGATTCATTTGTATTAGAATACGGTGGCAGATTTATCGCTAATGTACCTCCTAATTATGGTAGTACTATGATACTTTCTGTCACCGGAACGAAGGATAAGATAACCTGGTCTTCCAGCAATACAAAAGTAGCTACAGTTAACAGCAATGGTAAAGTAACTGCCAAAGGTCCTGGTACCGCTAAGATAACTGCAAATCTTAATGGTTCCATTATTACCAGTGATGTTAAGGTCATGCAAATGGATTTTTGTGAGATTACATTAAGTGAAGGTGAAAATTTTGCTCTTAATGTACTTGGAACAAATAGTGATATTTATTGGTTCTCAACAAAGAATTCTGTAGCCACAGTATCTGATGAAGGTGTTGTAACTGCAAAGAGACCAGGAACCGCAAAGGTTATTGCAGAGGTTGATGGTATGATGATAAGATCCATCGTTACTGTTAAATAACTGTAATAATCATAGGCAATAGGATGTGACTTCCTAGTAATTAGAATAAGAGTCCCTAAAAATAATAATCTTTAGGGGCTCTTATTCTTTAATAAAATCTATTGAAAGGTTTAGGCTTGTACTAATAAATTTTATCTACCTGTAGGGTACATCTCAAATACCTCTAATACTGTGTCATAGATTGATTGTGCCGCTTTATATTGAAAAGCAGAATCAGATATTTTAGCAAAATCATCTTTGTTTGACATAAATGCAAGCTCTAGTAGCACAGCAGGAACAGTATTGTTATGGACTACTGTATATCTTGCGGCCCTTGTTCCTCTGTTTTTAGTATTTAATGAACTCGATATATTATTTACAAATATTTTAGCTAGAGCCTCACTATTAAGTCCAGAACTATTTAGCTTGTTATTACTATTTGAATAATACACCTCGGTTCCATATACGGATTTATTAGTATTAGCATTCATATGGAGACTAACAAATAAATCAGCACCTATCTTTTTAGCAAAGGCAGCCCTCTCAGCTAAGGAAACATCCATATCTGTCTCTCTTGTATAATATACCTTAAGCTTTGAAGGATCTGAATCAAATAAATCCTTGCCTATTTGATATAATATATTAAAGTTAAAATATTTCTCATTTGTATTAGAGTAAATCGCTCCAGGAGCTGTACCTCCATGGCCAGGATCTAGAACTATGATGTTTTTATATATATCCCTAGGATTTCCAATATTAATATAAATATAATTTTGATCAGTAAACAACTCATATCCCTGAAGCTTTGAGGTTGTTACAATTATTTCGGTTTCTAGATTAGAATTCAAAAATATTGAATAATCAGTAATTATATTTGAATTCACTATGAGAGGATTAACTTCAAAATAGGATACATAATCTCCAGGAATTCGTATTGAAAATCTCAATTTGCTATACTGATCCTCATGACTTAACTGATTTATACTAAATCCTGCTGGATTAGGTATGATTAATTCATAATTATTAGGACCCTCTATTGGATATTCAGGAGCTACTGGTACTTGGGGGCTTGTTAAGTCAACTGATGTATTAGGGATTTCAGGAACAACCGGTGTAAAGCTATCACTAGATGGTAGCATAATAGTATAATTGTTTCCATCTTCAACAATATAGTAATCACAATCACGATTTAATCCTATATAAATATAAGTTTTTTCTGAATAATGATATATATTAAAGTAATTAATATTTTTTCCATTAGGAATATAAATGTATTGATCATTTATACCTTTTTTTGTATCAGGCAATTCTATGGTTAAAAGTCCGGAGGTATTGTTGACTGTAGCGGTAATAGGCTTTGTAGCAGTAAGTGTAATATAATCCATAGAACTATTGGTTCCTACAAGTATTTTATTCAAAGCATTATAATAAATAGTTACATATAGCGTTTTATTATCTGAGGACAAGGATAAATCATAGCTGAACTTATCTGATAAAACATTAAACTCTACATTACTGCTGATATTGTCCCCATTAAAGACACGAATAGTATCCAACATACCTAAGCCAAGACTGTTAAAATAATAAGTATTTGCTGTACAATTTGTATTGTCAATGTGAACAAGAATTTGATTACCAATAACCTCTGATGTAACTGTGCTAAATGGTGTACTTCCTGTAATTGCATATGTTTCAGCATTTAACTTTAGATTGTCATAGCTTCTTTCAACAGAGTAAATCATAGCTAAAGAATCATTTGAAAGACCTGTATCTATATTATGAATATCTGTACTTGTTCCGATTATTTCATGACTTGCTTCCCACTGTTGAAGAATAGTCCCCTTATCCCAAGTTACAGATGAATCTCCTAGTTCAGGAGCACTATCTTGCTTATCTGACGGTGGATTGGGCTTCTGGCTATTAGAAGGATTTGTTGGAGTACTTGGCTTTACATCTCCTTTTAAGCTATCTTGTCTTGAGTTAAGGATGGATGAATTGGTGTTTTTATCCCACCTATAATCAAACCCAAGGCAGGAGGCTGTAAAGCTACCGGGAACCATAACATAGGACTCGCCAGTATTATGATTAGTTACGATCATTGGGGCTGTATCAAGAACTACAGCAATATTATTAAGACTAGCAACGGGACTTCCTATTTTCATCTCTAATAGATTGCCATTTTGAGATAAGATTATAGATTTATTATTGGCATCATAATTGTAATCAGCATTAATCTTAGTATCTGCAAATACTCTTTTTGCATCAAGCATGGCAGTATTATTTGTTATAATGCTTGGCATTTCGCCTAAATCAATTTTTTTACCATCAATAGTAACATTTCCCTGTATACCTTTATAATAGAACTCATCTCCATTATTATATGAAAGAAGTAAAGGGAACTGCTTATCTTTAATAGTTATTGTACTGGTGCTTTTGTTCCACGAATAATCATATCCCAGATTTTCAAAGACAAACCTGGAAGGAACAAGGATTTTAGTTATTGCTTCATTAACATACTTAATTTTTACAGGGGCTAAGGGTGCTGTTACTGCTTTTCCATTAATATAAGCTGTTTTACTTCCTATCTTCATAACAATAGTTGTTCCAAACTTAGAAATAGAAACTGTACCAGCAGCCTTATCATATACACATTCAGCTTTAATATTAGATTTTGCAAATATATCTTTATAAGAAACCAGAGCAATATTATTCTGAATTAAGCCAGGAGTACTATCGACACTAATCTTCTTCCCGTTATAAATAACCTTAACTTGAAGATCAGAATAGGTATATTCTTTTTTACTTGTATAATTATATATTCTAACTCCAGAAGCAGCATTCACATAATTAATCTGCATAGCAAGCTGCACGATTATAATAAGAAGGGCAACTATAAACATGCTAGGTAGCTTTAATTTAGTACTGTTCTGAAGCTTATTATCTTTTGTAATGTTAAATATCTTTTTTGACCAAATACGCATCTTCTATTATCATCTCCCTGTATATAAGTTAATTCTTCCGTAATAGATTTTTCCGGTTCCTCTTTTGTAGAAAGCATGGTTATACAGCTATATATTCTTGTATATGTAACATGCTGTTTTATTCTTATATAAGACATATATTACAATAGTGTTAATAAGTGTTAAAACTGTGTCATTTATGAAGTTTTACAAAAAATCTCTTATTAATTTATATTAACCAAGTAATATCTACAAATATTTCTGTCACAATATAGCAATTATAACCTTGATTAGTGTGCACTACTCTTGTAGACTTAAAATAATTAATAACACTATTTAATTCTACAGCAAAGGAACGAACTATAAATAATATGAAACATATTAGTATAAATGTTACATACAAGTATTAATTTGTACTATAGTAATAGAATGGATAAATTGGTTTTATTTCTCCTAGAAATATGTTACACTAATGAATAGACAAAACTACATTAAGAAAGGTTATTTAATATATGAAGCTACAAAGATTAATGGGATATACTAGAAGGGCAATTGATGATTATAAGATGATACAGGATGGTGACAGAATAGCCATCGGAGTATCTGGAGGAAAGGATAGTCTTGCTCTTTTATATGCACTGTGTGGTTTAAGAAAATTTTATCCTAAGAAGTTTGAATTAGAAGCTGTTACCGTAAGCATGGGTTATAAGGAAGCAGATTTTTCTCCTGTAAAAAGCTTATGCGAGAAATTAGAGATTCATTATACAGTTGTAGAAACAGATATTGCAGAGATTCTATTTGAACAGCGTAAGGAAAACAACCCCTGTTCATTATGTGCTAAGCTAAGAAAAGGAGCATTTAATAATAAATCCAAGGAACTGAACTGTAATAAAAAGGCATATGCACATCATTATGATGATGTTATAGAGACAATGCTTATGTCATTATTTTATGAGGGACGTATACACTGCTTCTCTCCTGTTACCTACCTTGACAGAATGGATATTACTCTTATTCGTCCATTAATATATGTAGACGAACAGGATATTATTAATTTTAAAAATGCTTATAATCTTCCGGTTGTAAACAACCCTTGTCCAGTGGACGGTTATACTAAAAGAGAAGCTACTAAACAGCTTATAAAGACTTTAAACGATGAAAGTCCTGGCCTAAGGGAAAGGATATTTACCGCAATTAAGGAAGGCAATATCCCAGGATGGTCTTTATAGCATTAGAATATAAACAATTCATGAAAGGAGTATTTAATGGCTGAGCAAAATTATCATGATCAGGTAAATATTGAGAATTCTATAAAATTAAGATCACTTTTAGAAAACCTTCCAAGGTTTTGTAAGGATTTTTTTAGGGGAGTTGAATCTACAACATCCTCCCGAACAAGAATTGCCTATGCTTATGATTTAGGGGTTTTTTTTGATTTCCTTATAAATAGTAACCCAGAATTTAAAAAGACTACTATTAATAAAATGAAGGTTGATATTCTAGATGTTCTGACTCCATTGGATATTGAGGAATACTTAGAATATCTAAATTATTATCAATCAGATGGAAAAGAGATTATCAACCGTGAGAACGGCAAAAAGAGAAAACTAGTTTCCTTAAGAAGCTTTTATAATTATTACTATCAAAAACAAATTATTAAGACTAATCCAGCATCACTGGTTAGCATTCCTAAGCTTCATGAGAAGGAAATCGTTCGTCTGGAACCAGATGAAGTTGTCCTTCTTTTGGATGAGGTAGAAAAACCCGAGAATTTGACAAAGGCACAGATGAAATTTCATGCAAAGACTAAAACTCGTGATCTGGCATTGATGACTCTTTTGCTTGGCACCGGAATTCGTGTATCAGAATGTGTAGGTCTTGATATTGATGATGTCGATTTTAAGAATAATGGCATAAAAATAAGACGTAAGGGTGGATTTGAGGTTATTGTATATTTTGGATATGAGGTCAGTGAGGCTCTGTTAGATTATCTAGAGGAAAGAAAGCGATTAATTCCTGATGAAGGCCATAGTAATGCTCTATTTTTATCCTTGCAAATGAAACGGTTGTCAGTTCGTGCTGTTGAAAACCTAGTTAAAAAATATTCATCAGGGGTAACTAAGCTTAAGACAATCACTCCTCATAAGCTTAGAAGCACATATGGCACTACTCTCTATAGGGAGACAGGTGATATATATCTTGTAGCTGATGTACTTGGTCATAAGGATGTCAATACCACCAAGAAACACTATGCTGCTCTTGAAGATAGTCGTAGGCGAAGTGCAGCTAATATAGTGAAATTGAGGAAGGAATGACTACAGAATACTTGTGGATTTTATATTAATAGTTTACGCCTAAATCAAGTCTACAATAACAGTAAACTCTCCCGGTAGTTTGCTGTTATTGCAATTTGGATACTCATCAATTATACATTATTGATATGTACAAAACAATTTCTAATTTTGTCAAGTATACATATACATATATAGCCTATAGTATGAATATTTAAGTATTATTTATACTATAGGCTATAATTATTAATAGGAATTTCATATCATTGTCTAAATTATTATATTAGCTGACTCTCATGCTTCATAAAGAAATCTACCTTTGGCTCAAGGAATTTCAACTGATGTTCATTTATGTTCTTAATGAAATAATCCAAGGGCTCGAATATTGTATCCCAATCCCATATTCTTTCATCTACACCAAGGTAGTCTCTTACCATATCTGCACCGGTTGGAGCAATTGGATGTACCAATGTGGCTGTAACACGTACTGCATAGAATGAATCTATGAGTACCTGCCTTCGAAGTGTATCATCATCATTAGTATCTGCTGTTCTTATGTTATTGACATAATACTTATTGCTAGTGCGGACATAGCTATCTAAGAGATCTGATATCCTATGGAATTCATGGTTATACATATGTCTTTCATACTTTAGGATAACCTTTTTGGCCTCTTCCAATATATTATCACTAACCTTCCCCTCAGGGATGTAAGAATCATAATATTTTTGTGCTGTATAAAAGCAGGAACGGATTAATCTGTTATATACATTAGTCAGAAGATTTCCTTCCTTTAATACTGGATCAATACCCTCTATCTCTTCTGTCTGATATACTGCAGGTTGGAAGCTAACACTCTTATTATCAAGACCAAAGCTTATAAAATGCATTCTAAGCTGTTCATTGGTATAGTATTGTAGAAGTTCACTGGCCATTGGTGGCTTAATTGCAGAGCTACTACTAGCCTTCTTATCCATAAAGAGCACATGATTATTTGCTATCAGATGGGGAAGTATTAAATCTCCATCCTGAGGTATAATTTCGGGTGATTCCTTCTGTAATGCCATAAACATAGCCATCTCAGCTATTCCATAGAAATAAATATTATCTTCTCCTATAAACTGATAGACATTTGCATCTTTAGAACACCACCAGTCCTTCCAATCATTTGAAGAGCTAGTATTTTCTTCTAGATAAGTCTTTGTAAAAGAAATGGGAGCCCATAGGGATTCTGGCCATACCCAGAAGGTGAGATCCTCCAGCCCATCCTTAACAGGTGTCTTCACTCCCCATTCAATATTACCAGTAAGACGAAATGGTACTAAGGTTTTACCTGTGCGGAAATTAACACCATGGCGTGAAATTATCTCTGTAGCTTCTTCTCTATCCTTTACAGTCTTAAATACTAAAGTCACGGAAGGCTTCTTCTCTTCTTCAATATATTCATGTTCAGGTAATTCACTTATTATTTCATTAAGCTTAAGCAGCTGGTTCTTTTTAATATAAATCATTGGCTCCCTTAGGAACTCTTCCATAGTATTAACTAGATATTTTCTAGAATTAGTATTTTTTCTTAGAAAGTCTACTCTTTCAGAAAGTAATTTCTGAAACTCTTCTAGCTTAAAATACCAATTAGATACTTTTATTACTTCAGGAGTCTTTCCGGATAATGCACTCTTGGGGTTAATAAGCTCATTTGGCATATACTGATGACCTAGGGAGCATTCGTCAGCATAACCCCGTTCCGATCTACATCCCTCAATTGGACATTCACCAACAACCTGACGTCCATTTAAAAGTACTTTAAGCTCAGGATCAAAAAACTGGGCAGTTGATAGTTTTTCAAGATAACCCTTGTTATATAGTAATTCGAAAATCTCCTCAGATACCTTCTCGTGAATTTCACCGCTTTTTCCAAAAGCAGAAGTAGAATATAAATTCAGGGCGATTTCATAGGCGTCCAATGCTTTCTTCTGCTTCATATGATTCTCATTTACATAATCCTCTATGCTCCCTGTATAACCATCATCCTCACATAATTTTCTGTAGCTTTCTAGTATGGGGGAACCATAGCAGTCTGTACCTGATACAAATATAACATTATCTTTACCTAGCCTGTCTCTTAAAAATCTCGAAAAAACATCAGCATGGATGAAGACTCCGCCGATATGTCCGAAATGAAGATCCTTATTACCATAAGGCATACCAGCAGTTACTACCGCACGCTTGGGAAATACAGGCCTCTCCTGTTCTGGTCTTCTTCTTACCATTTCCTCGTTCATAACAATCCTCCTATTGGTTATCATTAATAATATCTAACAAAATACATAACGAGTAAGTGTAGGTCATTAGGGGGCACATTTTTATAATAGAATAAACTATCTAATTATAAAAAAAGACCCACGATATTCCACTAGGAATTATCGTAGGGACGAATGCTTCGCGGTGCCACCCTATTTCTTTGATATGTTGTCATATCAAACTTACTAGGTACAAAATATACCTGAGTCCTGTAACGTGGACATACGTCATAGCATCACCGAAATATAAGCCTCAGATCCGTATGCAGCTCAGAGGCTTGTTTCATCGTAACTTCCCCATTCCTTCTCAGCTTAGCGGAACTCTCTGTAGGTTATCATTAGGATTACTCTTCTCTTCATAGCCTTTACTATCTATCTTATTTTGTATCGTATGATATTCTGTCCAAAAAGTCAAGGGAATATTTTATATCAGCTTCATTATGAGCTTCATTACTATATCAGCTGCTTTGTAAGTTGCTTTGAAAGGAATTTGCCCTGCTCAATCTATGTAATATGGTACAATAATATAATTACCAGCATGTATTGTGTCAGATACTAAACCATTGCTTAGCATAATCTCATCTATATACTCATATAAGTCCTTATATTCATCTGACATATATTCAGAAGCAATACTCCATAAGGTGTCACCTTTTTGAATCTCAACATTGGTAACTCGCTTAATATTAATTCCTTCTCTTTTTGCTGTAGCCTTCTTTGTAGTAAAAACCACAGTAAAAATAATAATAAAAAATACTAATACTAATACAACTAATCTAATCCTTCTTCTGTTATTAAGATATGAATTGCTCATAATGCTTACCTCCTATATTAAATCGTATTTATATGTCTTTAGTATTATTCTAATATGTGCAATGGACATCTGATGTCTAAAAAAGAAATTATATAGAAATTTGTTTGTTTATAGTATATAACTTATGCCAGCAAACATTTGTTTGTTTATAGTATATCGTACAAACATACGTTTGTCAACATAAAATCGAACATATATTCCTTATAACAAACATTTTTTCGATTTTCAGAACATAGGTTTTGCATTTCCAAACTAATTGTGTTATACTGTTTTCAATATTAAAAAATAGTACGAATAAATATAACTTGCTAATGTTTATTAATATAAGGAGGTAGATACATATGGGATATGGTAAGATTAGTAATAAGCAAAAAGAAATATTGGAATTTTTAAAATCTCAGATTATTAACAAAGGTTATCCCCCGGCTGTTCGTGAAATTTGTGAAGCTGTTAATTTAAAATCAACGTCATCAGTACACTCTCATCTGGAAACTCTTGAAAAGAATGGATATATACGTAGAGACCCATCCAAACCCAGGGCAATTGAAATTATAGATGATGAATTTAATCTAACTAGGCGTGAGTTGGTAAATGTTCCTATTGTTGGAACAATTACAGCAGGACAACCTATACTAGCAGTTGAGAATATAGATAGCTATTTTCCTATTCCGTCGGAGCTTATGCCCAATAGTGAGACATTTATGCTTAAGGTTAGAGGAGATAGCATGATTAATGCAGGAATCTTTAATGGAGACAAAATTCTTATTCAGAAGCAATCCCATGCAAAGAACGGCGATTATGTTGTAGCACTCTTGGATGAAGAGGTCACTGTTAAGACATTTTATAAAGAGAATGGATATTTCCGATTACAGCCTGAGAATGATGGAATGGATCCTATTATAGTTCCAAATTTACAAATTCTTGGAACGGTTATTGGACTCTTTCGTATTTTCTAAGATGACTATTCATATTAGGGCCCGGCAGATTTATTTATATAATTAGATGCACTTTACTATTATATAAGAAAATGAGTCAAGGTTTGTATAGCTACAAGCATATACAAACCTTGACCCATATATATTATCCATAGTGCCTGGCACCATTTATAACTGTTCCTTAGTTATGACTTTTCCGTCTCTCCAGATTCTTTCTAGGTTATAAAATAAACGATCTTCCTTAGAAAATACATGGACAATAACATCGCCATAATCCATTAGGATCCAGCTGGCACTTCTTACCCCTTCTACTCTTAAGGGCTCATAACCACTTCTACCCAGCTTATCCTTTACAGAATCAACTAGTGCATCAACCTGTGAAGAATTTGAACCGTTTGCTATTATAAAATAATCTGCAACTACGGAAATATCCATAATTTCAATTACCTGAATATCCTCGCCCTTTTTCTCTTCTAATGCTTCATAAGCTAACTTTACCATTTCCTTTGATATATCCATAAATACCTCCCTTATTTTGTTTTCTTGCTTTGCAGCTTCAATTGGTTAACATAATAATCATATGTTTCCTTAGTTGTTAAATCTATAATTGTATCTTTTTCTTTAAGATATTCTAAAATTAACTCTGATATGCAGATAACAGCTTTATCAAGATCTAAATAAGCTATTTCTCTTACCTTGTCCAGTTCAGGAATAGGTTTCCTATTGGGTTCAATATAATCTGCTACGTAGACTATTTTTTCTAATTTGGACATGGCTGGTCTGCCAGTGGTATGGTATCTGATAGCATTAAGAATTGCTTCATCCTTAACTCCATATTTTTCCCTGGCATATACAGCCCCTAATTTGCCATGAAGAAGGCTGGGTAGCATCCTTTCGGTATCTGATATTGCAAGATTATACCTTACACATTCTTTGATTGTTTCATCATCTGGCATATATTTAGCACAATCATGAAGAATCCCTGCTGTATTGGCTTTGATAGTATCTTCACCATGTATTAAAGCAAGATCATAACACACCGCTTCTACTCCAAGGGAATGTAGATACCTTTTATCAGATAAAAGAATTTTTATGCTGTCTCTTAACTTGCTAATTTCCATAGCTAATCACCTCGTAATATAAGTAACAAAATATTACTTTATTAATATATACATATTGCTAGTTAACATAATAACATTATGTATATAAATTTTGTTCATTTATATATGATAAGACATTGTCAGGTAGATAATACTTTATAGATTTACCATGAGAAATCCGTTCTCGAATATTAGCAGATGATATTTCTATAATGGGCATATCTAATAAAAGTATTTTACCATTATAAGTTGTCTCTAGGTATTCTCTATGTTCCTCTAATTGCTCCATGGAATATTGTGCTCTTCCACCTGCAATAATTGTGCTAAGGTTAAATACTATCTGCGGATTCATCCAATCTACCATAGTCATTAAGGAATCTGCACCAACAATAAAATAGTACTCAGTATCGGGGTTGCCTTCTTTTAGAACCTTTAAGGTATCTGATGTGTAGGTTATCCCAGGCCTATTTAGCTCTATAGCTGACATTAGAAAATGAGGATTATTTTTAATCCCTAGCTCTACCATATTTATTCTATGCTCAGCTGATACCATATTTATATCAGACTTATGAGGGGGATTCATAGTAGGCATAAACAGAACATAATCTAGCCCAGCTTGTTCATATGCGTGCTCAGCAAGGAGTAAATGTCCAAAATGGATGGGATTAAAGGTTCCTCCCATTATTCCAACTTTTTTCATCTGATATGATCCTTTCTTAGGTTCAATTCTTAGGCAAAATTATTTTCTTTTTATCTTTAGATTCCTTATACAAAACAATCTTTCTACCTATTACCTGAACCACTTCTGAACGTGTTCTTTCTGCAAGTGTATAGGCAATTGCATTAATATCGTCTAAGCAGCCCTTTAAAACATTTATTTTTATTAGCTCTCTTGCCTCCAAGGCCTCTGCAACTCCTTTAGTAATTTCAGGTGTTAGAGATGATTTGCCAATTTGGTATATTGAATCCATAGTCATAGCTAAACTTTTTAGATGAGCTCGTTGCTTTGTTGTCATCAAGGTACTCCCTTCTTAAGTACATTATTTTTATTGGCCAAATAATTTTGGGTGTAAATATAATTTATTTATAATAATCAAATTGAAGTCCGTACATCCTAACAGTATCACCTTCTTGTATACCTAGTTCCTCTAGCTTCTCTAAAATACCATTATCTCTTAAGAAGTTTTGAAAAAATACAAATCCCTTTTCAGATTCCAAATTAGTATAGCCAAGCATTCTCTCAATTCTTGGACCCTCAACAACGTAGATATTCCCTTCTTCCTTCCATACTTCAAAGGGCTCATTTGAAAGCTTTAAGTCTTCAGGGAAGAATTCTCTTTCAAATATAACTGGCGTCCTATCTATCTGATCAAGAATTCCTTTGACATGATACAGTAACTCCTTAATTCCTTTACCACTTACAGCTGATATGGGAAATACTTTTAATCCATCGGGTTCAAAAGTACTTTTAAGTTTATTTATTATTGAATCTTCATCATCTTCAAATAATACATCTACCTTATTAGCGGCTATAACCTGTGGAAGCTTGCCTAGCTGTGGGTTATAAGAAGTAAGCTCAGCATTAATCATACGTATATCTTCAATAGGATCTCTGCCTTCTGTTGAAGCAGCATCCACTAGATGAATGATAACCTTTGTACGTTCAATATGCCTTAAAAATTCATGTCCAAGACCTAGTCCTTCAGAAGCACCTTCAATTAACCCTGGAATATCTGCTATAACAAATCCACCGCCATCTTCTAAGTCTACCACTCCTAGGTTAGGGCTTGTAGTTGTAAAATGATAGTTTCCTATCTTAGGCCTAGCATTTGTCACTCTTGATAATAGAGTTGATTTACCTACATTAGGAAAGCCAACAAGGCCTACATCAGCAATCACCTTAAGCTCTAACCGTACATTCATCTCCATTCCTGGCTGACCAGGTTGAGCATATTTTGGCGCCTGCATCGTAGGAGTAGCAAAATTCATATTTCCTTTTCCGCCACGACCTCCTCTTAGAATTACTTCTCTAATGTTATCACCCGACATATCAGCAACAACCTTTCCGGAGTCCTTCTCGATAATAACTGTTCCTGCTGGCACCTTTAAAATAAGATCCTTACCATTTTTTCCAGAACAACGCTTTTTACCACCATTATCTCCATCCTCTGCAGAGAAGCTTCTTATATAGCGAAAATCTGATAAGGTGTTTAAGCCTTCATCTACTTCGAATATTAAGTCTCCGCCCCTTCCACCGTCACCGCCGTCAGGACCACCTGCAGGTACATATTTTTCTCTGCGAAAACTAACATGCCCGTCTCCACCTTTACCTGATTTTATTAATATTTCTGCTCTATCTGCGAACATAACTTCCTCCATATTCCACGATGAACGGATTAGGACAAGCTCATATAATATTCTTGTACTTATCCGATAAATAACTATATTTTATTACTAAATATACTATAAGCTATAAAGTATTATTTCCCTTGGTTAGATTTACTTATTCGTAAATATTATAATCTGATTTTATGATAAAAACAACTATCATAATTATAAGGTATTATATAACCCATAGGATTACTTTACCCTTATATTAATTGTGAAAAAAATAACCCCAAATTCATTTCATAGGAATTTGGGGTTTAATCACAAATCTCTTTAATTATTTGCTTTCCACAGAGTAAACACTTGCCTGCTTTTTATCTCTGCCTTTTCTTTCGAAACGAAGAACTCCGTCTACTAATGCAAATAATGTATCGTCGTTACCGCGTCCTACATTAACTCCCGGATGAATCTTTGTTCCGCGCTGTCTGTAAAGAATATTGCCTGCAAGAACAAATTGTCCATCAGCTCTCTTAGCACCAAGTCTTTTTGACTCAGAATCTCTACCGTTCTTTGTGGAACCAACACCCTTCTTATGAGCAAAAAATTGAAGGTTCATTTTTAACATGGTCTACACCTCCTAAATTCAAATCATACAAATTTATTATATATTTATCAGATTAGTATCTAGATGAAAACAAAAACAAATTTGCTATAGTTTTTATAATTACTATGGTCTTACCCTTTGGAAAATCGTAATATACTTATCTGTATACTCTTCTGCTATTCCCTGTAGCCCTAAGGCCAGCGAACTAAGAAGTAAATTTCCATAATTACTTATCGGGCGATCCACATGAAATTCTATTAATCCCTTCTTCTCATCCTGCTTTACATTAAATGTATCGGAAGTAAAATGCTCTATAGAATTCATAGTATTAATTACTAGGGTAGATACTGCAGCGCATACTATATCGTTACCTAACGGGGCATAATTAGCATGTCCTAATATCTTATATCCATTAATTAGATCGTCTGTATCTTTATAAATAGTTACTTTTATCATATTACCACTACCTATGCTTGAATCTTTTCAATCTTAACTTTGGTAAATGGCTGTCTATGACCTTTTTTCTTGTTATAACCGGTCTTGCTTTTGTATCTGAAGACAACTACCTTTTTGTTTTTGCCTTCATCAACAACAGTTGCTGTAACCTTAGCAGTTGCTACGGTAGGATTTCCAACAACCATCTCGCCGTTATTTACTGCAAGTACTTGATCAAAAGTAACTTCTGCTCCTGACTCTAAGCCAAGCTTCTCAACTTTAATGATATCGCCTTCCGCTACTTTGTACTGTTTTCCACCAGTTGCAATAATTGCGTACATATGGCACCTCCTATTATCATTACTCGCCAGCTTTGGTGCCTGATTAAATCAGAACTTTTACCACACTGTGCGGCATACTAAAATATATTATCACATGCACTGACAATTGTCAACGAAAAATATTTATTCTCAAGTATTTAAAAGTGTTCTATATAGAATATAAATTCTCAAGTATATCCTTAGTTGCAACAACTTATTGAAGGTCCTCAGAGATATCCTTAGGGACATCTTCCAACTTGATGTTGGATATTTCCTGCAATTGTCCAATTGAAATTCCAAAAAACATAAAGAAGAATGGAATTACATTGTACATTGTAACACCAAATAAGGAAGAAACTAAATATGCAATAATAACGGATAATAATCCAAAGCCAAGAATAGATATTTTCTTTCTTTTCTTAATAAAGCTCTTTAAATATAAAAACAATGTAGATATATACAATAAGACCCCTGGTATACCAATAGATGCAGCATGTTCAATAAATTCATTATGGGGACGATTAATAGATCCTGTCGCCAATAAGTATTTATCATATAATAATGACGGTCCAGAGCCCAATATAGGTCGTTCCCTTATAAAGTCTATACCATTAACCCACAGAATCCATCTGCCTGAACCAATATCATTTATTTCTTCTCCTTTAAAAAGCCTAAACATGTCTAATCCAAAAATTCTAAGGTCTAAATATAAATAACCATCTGATATACTCATTATAATGGTGACTAATATAAATAATATAAAGGCAGTTATTATTCTTTTTAATTGCCTGCGATCAAGCCAAATAGCAAGAACTATACTACTAATAAAGGCACATAATACAGCCAAATAGGGTCCCAATGAATGATTTCTTACTAAGGCAGCAACTAATATAGCAAATATTATTAGACGACCTAATGATAGCTTTTTAGATCTTGATTCAGTTACATATAAAAGTAAGGAGCACATTACTGCCATACATAAATAATAAGCAAAATGGTTTATATTAAAATAAGCACCTGAATTGTTGGTGAGTACTAATCGCTTAATAAAATTGTCAGCATTTGTAAGAACTAATGAAGATTGTATTATAGCAACAGTAACATAAAGTTCCAAAATCCATTTTATATATTTCTTATCCCGTACTGCATAAGCACTGCAGAAAATCCCAGCTGCTGCAAAATATGTAAGGATACCAACTTTACCATAATCTTGCCCCACTAAGGATTCAGCCATATTGCCAGAAGCGAAATAGGACAACAAACTCCAAAAAAGCATTAATAGTAAACAAAATTCAATAATTCTGTTTCTAAAAAAGTCTTTTTTATTAATATTACTCTCTTTAGCTTCTCTAATATTTTTAGCTAATGAAACAATACCAATAAGACAGCCTAGAAATCCAACCTGAAGAAGTAGCTTATACCAATGAATAGTCATTGTATTCATTTGGTGCAATTGACTTACCCAATCCACGTCATTAGGTAAATATGAAATTACATTATAGGCAAGTGCAACAATTGGAGATACACACCAAATCAGAAGTAAAATCAGAGCTATTCTCTGAAGATGGAGTCTTGGAATATAATCTATAAGTTCACTCAAACTTTTCATTTCTCTTAAATCATCGATAACACTCTTCCACTTACTACGCAAAAAATTAATGCCCATTGGTTATCCTCCCTTAATAGTAAAAATAATAGACACCTAATATTAACATTCTAGTAATTTAATGTCAACAAAAGGTACATAGTATCTATTCGATTTGTTCGTGGAGAGGCTTTCGCAGCTTCATTCTTGTTACCTCAACTAAACCCAAGGCAGTCATATCTACCAATGTGGTTTTTATAGGATCCTTTTTTAGGTGAGTCTCCAATTCATTCATTAGGAGGTCTTTGTGCTTTTGCAATTTCATATCAATAAAGTCAATTATTATTATTCCACTAATATTGCGCAGACGTATTTGTTTTGCAATCTCATTAGCGGCCTCAATATTAACTTTAAAAAAAGTTTCTTCTACCTTTTTCTTACCTTGCACTGCCTTTCCGGTGTTTACATCTATTACTGTCAAGGCTTCTGTTGGTTGAATAATTAGGGATCCTCCTGATTTTAACCAAACCTTAGGTTTAATGGCATCCGTTAATTTCTTATCTACAGCATAAAGTGATGATAAGCTTAAGGTTGCATCTTGATAGAATCTTAGCTTTTCTTTATCCTCGGGCTGATGATGTATAAGATACTCCATTATATTTTCATATAGCTCAGCATCATCTGTTATAAATTCATCAACACTGTCTGAATATCCATCTCTAATATTACAAATATATCCTGGTGGTGTACGATAAAGCAAAGAAAATCTACTTTTATGCACTCCATAGGTTCGAATGTTATTATATATCTTAATAAGATTAGTTATTTCCTTAACTATTATTTCTTCTTGAATATTAGCAGAATTAGTTCTTACAATAAACCCATATTCCTTACTGATATAAGGCTGTACTATGGATCGCAGTCTCTGTCGTTCCTTTTTATCCTCGATTTTTTTTGATATACCCAAAGATGACTTACCATAGGTTAAGGCTACGTATTTACCCGTAAGATTGATGTTTGAACTAACCATAGGGGCTTTAGTCTTAATATCTTCCTTGGTAACCTGAACAATTAGCTCATCTCCTTCTTTTATCTTAAATTCATCAAAATTATTATCCTGCTTAACTTGATTAGTTAAAATAGGTTGGCGGTTCTCTTTCATAGAATAATAACACATTCGGCCGTCTGATATTTCCACAAATGCAGCATTAATATTCTTAATTATATTTTTAACCTTTCCAAGATATATATTCCCTAAAATATCATCCTCCTTTGCAGGATTCAGGGATACCTGTACCATATCCATTCCATCATAGAATGCAGAGATAATTGTATTGTCTTGTTTTGTTATTATAAGTTTATGATTCATTAATGAATCCCCCTAAGACTAAGTGTCAAATATGTCTAGTGCTCCAAATGACTGAGTGGCACTAATTTGTTGGCTTCCATTGACTTTGTATAAAGCTCTAGCCTGTGAACTTGCCATGCATATGGATTATATTCAATGCTATATTCTTCGCAAAAAGCTTCTATAACCAGTTCGGGCTTTAAATTGGCTACACTTCCCGTATCCAGCTGCAGATATAATCGGATATTATTTTCATATACAGCTGCCGTAGAGTCCACGTCAATAAAAGCACTTCTTTTCTTATCTATGTGTGGAAATATATTCATTAAATTACTTTGTTGTTTTTCTCTATATTCTGCATAGTCAAAGGATATCATACTAATCATAGGTTTTATATCAACTAGCTTCTCACTAGTTTTAGTCTTTTTGTTAATAATAATTTCAGCTTTATTATAAAACCTTTCAAATGCTTCCTGAAATTTTTCTTGAGTTAAGATCTCATTATTTAAAGAATAATTATCCTTAAGAGAAACAAGGTAATCAGCTGAGGATACTAAGGACATTGCAGTAATATGCCTTTCATTCTCCTTAGGTTCATCTAATATGTGATATCCAATAACGCGAAAGCCATCAGACATAACCTTATTTATATCAGCAAGCATATCCTCTGGAGATTTACTAGTATGAAGGCCAATATCTAGATATTCACTATCACTGGTTAAGCCAAGTCCCAAAGGTGATGCAAATGACATGACTTGATGGGGATTATAGCCTTTAGAATATTCACTATCATAACCAGCTCTGCGACAAGCCTTCTGAAAATACCGCATAACATCCAGATGTCCTACAAACTTCATGGAGCCATATTTTTGGAACTTTAATCTAACCTTCATTTTGTACCTCCTGTGACTTATCTTCTCCAGAGCCTTCCCATTCTCCTGCTGATATATTATCCTCAAAACAAACACCACCACCAAACTGCTTGGCACCACAGTTGTTGCATAACTGTCTGCAATTAGGAGTCACCTTACCTTGTACTGCTTTTTTATATTCTCGAAGAAGAAATGCTCTACTAACTCCAGTATCAATAAAATCCCATGGGAAAATTTCATTCTCATCTCGTTCTCTACTGTTGTAAAATTGTATGGAAACATCATTGCTTTCAAGTGCTTCAATCCATTTTTTATAATTAAAATATTCACTCCAGGAATCATATAGGCAACCAGCCCTATAAGCGTCATAGATAACCTTACAAAGCCTTCGATCACCCCTTGCTAGTACACCTTCTAATTCACTTAACTCTGCTTCATGCCAGCTATATTTAATACTTTTTCTATTTAATTGTTCATTTATCTTACCTCTAAGTATTTGTTGCTTATGTAGATATTCCTTCGGAGTATCCATTCTTGACCATTGAAAAGGAGTAAAGGGTTTTGGCACAAAAAATGATGTACTTGCTGTAATATTTACTTTTCCCTGCCTCTGTTCCTTTGGTATATCGTAATATTCCCTGGCAATTTTATCTGATAATATTGCAATTCCCTCAATATCGTCTTCATTTTCAGTAGGAAGACCCATCATAAAATAAAGCTTGACCCTATTCCAGCCGCTAATAAATGCTTCTCTTGCTCCTGTGAGGATTGCCTCTTCTGAAAGTCCTTTGTTTATTACATCTCTAAGCCTCTGACTTCCTGCCTCTGGAGCAAAAGTCAGGCTGCTTTTTCTTACATCCTGTACCTTGCTCATAACATCAAGGGAAAATGCATCAATACGAAGGGATGGCAATGAAATATTTACACCTTTTGATCCAAACTCTTCTATTAAATAATAAATTAACTCCTGAAGCTGTGAATAGTCGCTGGAGCTTAAGGAGCTTAAGGAAATATCCTCATGGCCTGTGGACTTAAGCATCTCAGATGCACATTTTTTAAGATAGTCTAATTCTCTTTCTCTGTTAGGACGATAAATCATACCGGCCTGACAAAATCTGCAACCACGAATACAACCTCTTTGTATCTCCAATACTACCCTATCTTGAGTAACCTTTATAAAAGGAACTACAGGTCTTGTAGGATAATAAGCTTCACTAAGCTTCATCTCAACCTGTTTCTTAACAAAATCAGGGGCTGTGTCAATATTCTTCTTAAAGCTTATTATTGTCTTGTCCTCATTATATTCTACATCATATAGGGAAGGAACATATATACCTTCTATTTGAGCTACCAATTCAAGAAAATCTTTTCTGGATCTGCCTAAATGCTTACACTCTCTATATAAATCAAGAATACTATCATATGCCGTTTCTCCCTCTCCTATATAGAAAAAGTCAAAAAAATCAGCTATAGGCTCTGGATTATATGTACATGGTCCACCGCCAATAACAATTGGATCCTTCTCTGTCCTTTCCTTGGCATAGATCGGAATATGTGATAACTCTAATACCTGTAGTATATTGGTATAGCACATCTCATACTGAATGGTAATTCCCAAGAAGTCAAATTCCTTAATAGGGTCCTGGCTTTCCAAGGCAAAAAGAGGAATGTTTTGCTCTCTCATTAGCTTGTCCAAATCCACCCATGGAGAATAAACTCTTTCACAATAGGTATCCTCCCTGCGATTTAGAATATCATAGAGTATCTGAATTCCCAAGTGTGACATACCTATCTCATATACATCTGGAAAACACATGCAAAACCTTATATCTACTTCCTTTGGATTCTTTATCTTCATATTAACCTCTCCCCCAATATAGCGGGCAGGCTTTTCAATTGACAAAAGTATTTCGTCTGATAGAGCTAGTTTTCTCATCAAAAAAGTCCTTTCTATAAAACATCATAAACTGCTTAATTGATTATAACTTATACCAAATAAAATTACAAACCTTCGTTTGTAAAAGCAGGTATTATTGTTTATTAAGAAGGGAAACTATTATATCTTCAATTTTTTTAAAATGATTATTATCTGTAAGGTAATTGTTGATAGTATTATATGAAATTCCTCCCCAATCCATTTTAACCTTATCAATAGTAAAAATGCTTAGAAAGATAACTGCAGCACATATTGTGCGAATTATTAAAAACCTAAAGGAGGCTAACTCCTCTGAGGAACTTTCTTCATCACTTCCCTCATAAAATAATTTTGAAGATTTATCCTTCGATTTCTTTCCAGGAGAGGAAGATGTGGTATCCTCATTACCTATATATAAATCATTTATCCTAGTAGATGTTAAGGTATTTAATTGTTTTAAACAAGCCTCCCTTGCTTGGAGAATATATTCCGCACGGGAAAGACTCTGTTGCTCTTCTTCATATTCACTAGTTGAATCTACAGTTTTGGAATTTGAAAATGAAGGCTGGTCAATTATCTCTATAGGAACAAATCGGTCATTGATATTATTGGTTAAGCTTTTTTCTATCTGTTGATACATTCTATCCTCATAGCTGGTATCCATTACTCATACCCCCTTGTATAATAAGGTTATACATGTTCTTGCTTAATTATATTTAATAATACCTTCTTATATACCCATAAGATTTGAATATATAACAATCACATTTTCTTCAGATAATAAACAGCAATTTGAGTCCAATTGTCCAGTCCTGTTTTCCCAAAATTACGCTTATATTATTACTAGCTATTCCCTTAATTAAGAATATAATGTTCTTTTAATAATTAAATACTATCGATATTAAGATCAGATTGGAAGTGACATCTCTTATACAGTGCACCATGACAAATAACATATTTACTGGATCTTATATGCTTTTGTGTAAATTAATTGAAAAAAATAATGTTATCATATATAATAACTTTAGTTAATAAACAGATGATTACAAGGAGGAATACCAATGGCAACAAATGTATATGACATATTGCAGGAACGAGGCTTTATTGAACAATGTACACATGAAGAAGAGGTCCGTGAACTCTTAGGAAAGGAGTCTGTTACCTTTTATATAGGTTTTGATGCTACTGCTGACAGCTTAACTGCAGGTCATTTCTTAACAGTTATGGCTATGATGCATATGCAACGGGCAGGACACAGACCAATTGCACTTCTAGGAGGGGGAACCACCATGATTGGTGATCCTTCTGGCAAATCCGATATGCGTACTCTAATGACTAGAGAAACTATTGATTATAATGCAAATTGTTTTAAAGAACAGCTTTCAAAGTTCATAAACTTTTCGGATGGCAATGCCTTGATTGCTAATAATGCTGATTGGCTTTTAGATTTAAACTATGTGGAGTTCTTAAGAGAAATAGGAATTCATTTTTCAGTTAATAAGATGCTGGCAGCAGACGCCTACAAGCAAAGAATGGAAAAGGGACTAACCTTCTTCGAATTCAACTATATGCTTATGCAGTCCTATGACTTCTGGAAACTAAACAATTTATATGGCTGTAACCTTCAGCTAGGGGGCAATGACCAATGGTCAAATATTATTAGTGGTGTTGACTTAATACGACGCAAAGAACAAAAGCCCGCATTTGGCCTTACATTTAAGCTCCTAACAACCAGTGAAGGAATCAAGATGGGTAAGACTATGAAGGGTGCCGTTTGGTTGAATCCTGAAAAAACAACACCTTATGAATTCTACCAGTATTGGAGAAATATCGAAGATGTTAAGGTTGAGGAATGCTTAGGTCTTCTTACCTTCTTGCCAATGGATGAAGTAAAAAGACTGGGGGCCCTTAAGGATGCTGAGATTAATCATGCTAAAGAGGTTCTAGCTTATGAGATTACAAAAATAGTCCATGGTGAAGATGAAGCAGTAAAAGCCCAGGAAGCTTCTAAAGCATTATTTGGTGGGGGAGCAAAATCCGAAGATATTCCTACAACCACCTATACAGCGTCAAGATTTACAGAAGGAATTGATCTAATTACCTTAATGTGTGATACAAAGATGGCAACCTCTCGTTCAGATGCTCGTCGCACTATTCAACAGGGTGGTGTTACTGTAAATGATGAAAAAGTAGATAACTTTGATTTAGTATTGACAGACAAGGATTTTAATACTGATGGAGAAATCCTTATAAGAAAAGGCAAGAAATTCTACCATAGATTTATGATAGGATAATACTAAATCTTTTAAGGATTACTTAATCATACTAAGAATGGAGTTGAGATTATGCAACATTTTATTCCCTTTTTTCAAGGAGAGAAAAGAAGTATAGCTGAAAGATTGGCAAAATATTTTGAATACTCCGGTTTAGAATCAAAAATACAATATGATGAGGAAGAGGATATTTATATTGTATCAGTTCCCGCAGATAAAGAAAAAGAAGCAAAAAAATACTATCAAGCCTTCTATTTCGTTGAAAGAGAACGTGCTGATAAGGGCGAAAATGATTTGGATACATTATCTTCTGCTTCTGATTCTAATGAAGATACAACTCCGAATAATGATGAGCAAAGCTTAGAAGAAATAAACTTACCTGATCTAGAAGATGATGTAAATAAGGATAACGATGAGGATGAGGAAAAGGATGAGGATAAAGATAAGGATAAGTCAGCTGTGGAATCATTAGATGATATAGATAGTAACCTTAAAGATTCATCTATCAGATCCTTAATGTCCGGTCAAAGTACCTATGTTATGAAATCCGAGAAATATAAAGATTACACAGGTACCCAGTATATATTCATAATTTTAGGTCTAGCTGGAATATTATTTGTTATAATAAATATTTTAGGCATCTTAACCTTTATAAACGGTTTATTCTCAAATATTATTATGGGTGCTCTCTTCTTGTTTTTTGTATTTGTTGGGATATCTACAGGAAAAAAGGCTAAACAACTAAAACCAGAAATTGATGAAGAGAATCAGCTTACTGACAAAATTAAAGAATGGCTTCATAATACAGTTACAGAAGAGTTCTTAACTTCAATCAGTGATATAACAATTTCAGAAGAACTTGATTATATTAAAAAGACAGACATAATTCGAGACATGATAAATAGTGAATTTGGAGAACAAAATCCAGATTATCTATATCGACTAATAGATGAATATTTTGATTAAGGTACCAGGCACCGTTAACAAACTGTGAACAAAATATGAACAAATTATAAACAAAGGAGTAGGCTCTTGCCCTACTCCTTTGTTTATATAAAAAGCAAATGTCAACTTTTTTATATGTAATGGTTGACATTCTTAAATGTTTTTGTTATACTCGGCTTGAAATAATAATAGAGAAGGAAAATATAATGGAACTTAAACAACAGATTTTAAAGATATTAGAAGAGAACAGAGGAGATACTGTAAATGGTGCCCTGATGGCTGAAACTCTTTTTGTAACTAGAAGTGCTATTTGGAAAAACATAAAACAACTTAGAGAAGAAGGCTATCATATTGAAGCTATAACTAACCGTGGATATTGCCTTAAGTCATCAAATGATATTTTGACTTCACAGAGTATAGCTCCTTTTCTTACAGGTAGGGCCGCAAGCTTTAATATTGATGTCAGAAAAACAGTTGGTTCTACCAATACCTTAGCCAAAGAAATGGCTGTCAATGGAGAACCTGAAGGCACTGTAATTATTGCTGCAGAACAGACTAATGGCAGAGGACGTATGGGAAGGACCTTCTTCTCTCCCTCTTCTACAGGCTTATATCTTTCCTTAATCCTAAGGCCAAGGATAAACCTTGATGATTCTCTGTTAATTACGACTAGTACTGCAGTTGCAGTTGCCAAGGCTATAGAAAAGCTTACCAAAAATGATATTCAGATTAAATGGGTAAATGATCTATTTATGAATGAAAAAAAGGTTTGCGGTATACTTACAGAAGCATCATTAAATGTTGAAAATGGTGGTTTGGAATATGCGATTGTTGGCATCGGCATCAATATTACCACCAATGATTTTCCTGATGATATTAAGTCCATCGCTGGCTCAATATTTTCTAACAAACCTCAGAATATACCTATTACTTCAATGTTAGCTGCTGAAGTTCTTAATAATCTAGCTGAAGCAATGGTCAATCTAACTGATAAAAGATATATTGAGGACTATAAGAAGCGGTCCTTCCTTATTGGTAAGGAAATAAATGTAATAAAGGGCAAAAAAGCTTATAGGGCTATAGCAGTAGATTTAGATAATAAAGCAAGGCTTCTTGTAAGATATCCAGATTTTACTACAGAAGTATTATCTTCAGGAGAGGTCAGTATACGAATAAATTAATAAAGGTTACACTAAGGAGACAATAATAATGACACATAATCAATCATTTTCAACCAAAAGAATAATAATTACCGGGATGTTTACTGCTATAATTAGTGTTATGTCACAAATTGTTATACCAACGCAGCCTATTCCCTTTACTCTTTCGTTGCTTGCCATCTTTTTGACTGGAGCACTCCTTGAACCTAAATATGCTTTTTTATCTGCAATTGCTTATCTTCTATTAGGTGCCTTTGGTTTACCCATATTTGCAGGATTTAGAGGTGGCTTACATGTGTTAACCGGCGTAACAGGTGGATTTATCATGGCCTATCCACTTATGACCTTGATTACATCTATATCCTACCAATTTTCAAAAAGGATTTTAAAAAGGTCTAATTACAGTAAATTGATCACAAATAATCAACTGGGTAAATACAACAAATTCAAAAAACTTATTATCACAATGGGAATACCTTCTTTTGGAATGGTTATATCTCTTATGATATGCTATCTTATTGGTTCCTTGTGGTTTAGCAATATATCAAGCACTACAATAGCATCTGCCTTGACCATATGTGTATTTCCTTTTATGGTTTTGGATATATTAAAAATTGCTATTGCAGTGGCATCTAGTGTGATATTAAGAGGACTTATACGACAAATAATATAAAACAATATCGACCTCTATAGATTTTTATTCGGTAGGATTAAATAATTCCTCTAATTCTTCTCTTGACAATGCACTTATAAAAACTTCCTTGGAGCTTATTATTGAATCAGACAGCTCCTTTTTCTTTTTCTGGAGCTTGAAAATCTTCTCTTCTATTGTCCCCTTAGTAATGAGCTTCATAACATGAACCTTGTTTTGCTGACCAATTCGATATACCCGATCAGTAGCTTGCTCCTCAACTGCAGGATTCCACCAGGGATCATAATGTATTACTGTATCCGCACCAATTAAGTTAAGACCTGTGCCTCCAGCCTTTAATGATATTAAAAACACCTTGCCTTCTCCGTTGTTAAAACGTTTTACAGATTCATTTCGCTCCTCTGTGGGAGTACTGCCTTCCAGATAAAAATACGGAATATTCATATCAATTAATTCCTCTTCTACAATACGAAGCATAGATGTAAATTGTGAAAACACCAAAATTCTATGGTCGTTGGCTATGGCTTCAGGAATAACCTCCATAAGTAAATCCAATTTGCCACTTCCGCCCTGGTAATTTTCTAAAAATGTAGATGGATGACAACAAATCTGTCTAAGTCTAGTAAGTGCAGCTAGAATCTTCATTCTGCTCTTATCTAGTCCACCTTCTGATAATTCAGTATGAATTTCATTTCTAATACTATTCAGATAAGATAAATATATCTTCTTTTGTTCTTCAGTTAATTCTGTTAGCATCTTAGATTCAAATTTATCAGGAAGCTCTGTAAGAACATCCTTTTTCATCCGACGTAATATAAATGGCGAAATATGTTGATGAAGGTCTCCTAATGCCTCACTATCATCCTTAAGTATTGGTTTCTCATAAGTCTCAACAAACTTTGTATGGCTATGGAGGTAGCCAGGCATAATAAAATCAAAGATGGACCAAAGTTCTGATAGGCTATTCTCAATTGGCGTCCCTGTTAATGCATATTTATGTGTAGCTATTAGCCGCTTAACTGATTTTGAATTTATTGAGGAGTCGTTCTTAATAAACTGTGCCTCATCAATAAAAACCGTATGAAAATTTATCTTTTCATAGGAGGCAATATCTCTTCTTATTAAGGGATAAGAGGTAATTAGCACATCACAGCTTTCATGCTGCTCAATAATTTCCTTCCGTTCAGCTGGGGTTCCACTAACTACTATCGCATTAACAAATGGGGCAAAGTTATCTATCTCATCAAGCCAGTTATATGTCAAAGATGTAGGACAGACAATTAAAAAAGATGGCTTATGATCCTGTTTCTTATGACTCTCCAATAATATTGAAGCAATAAATACTATGGATTGCAGAGTTTTTCCTAATCCCATATCATCAGCTAGTATGCCTCCCAGCTGATGCTCAGCCAGTGTACGCAACCATTTGTAACCGGTAACCTGATAAGGACGAAGATTAGCCTGAATTTCATTAGGAACCACATAGTCAGTAACAGAAGGATTAAGAATTCTTTCTGTTAGATCCATAAACTCCTGATCCTTACGAAGCTCTAGGCTTTTATCAGTAAAAACCTTTTGTAAATATACCGCATGCTGTTTTTCAAGAAGGAGCTTATCTTCTTCTATATTTTTACTGCTCATGTTAAGTGAAGAAAGGATTTTTGATAAATTATCAATATTTCCATCCTCAAGATTTATAAAACTTCCGCTTTTTAATCGATAGTATTTCTTCTTTACCTGATATGCATTAATTAGATTTCTTAGTTCATCTTTGGGTACTCCTTCAAATGAAATATCAAGCTCTAATAAATTTATTCCACTATTTACTCTAACACTGGCACTAAAATTACCGGTAGGTCGGATTCCCAGCTTCTTAAAATCCTCAGAATAGTATAAAGAAGCAATCCCCTCTAGATCCATAACCCTGCCAGCTAGGAACTCATATACAAGCTCATCATTATTTAAGAGATAATAATTCTTGTATGGAATAAAACCAAGCTTAATTATTTCAGCAACAATAGAATCTTCACTTTCTCTTTGACGGACTACAATAAAAGAGCCTGAAGACGCATTTTCAAAAGAATTGAATTCATAATCTCCATAATGATAACGTAGCTCTGCCTTTATGCCATATTTATGTCTATCAAAATATATCTTTGCATTTAATGCTTCAGAGATATATCTATTCTTTAATTCCTCAGGAACCTCAAGCTCCATGGTTTCACTAATCCTTGGAAGTACATGTTCTAAAAAGCCGTTCTTGCTCTCACCTTTAAAAACAAGAGGCTCCTTATCACGACCAAGGGTATTGTAAAACGGTTTATAATTGCGTATAAAGCTTTTATCAGGCTGATATATAGCTCCAGCATAAAAAAGCAATTCACCTGTATCTATAATAGGTATTACTGCTTCCTTTTCTTTATAATCAACGAATACAGCATCATCATCCATGGTTAGCTGATATGATATCTTGGGATTTGATTTCATAAAGCGAACAGAATTATATACTTTTCCATATAGTTCCAGAGCAAAGGTATTTCCATTTAAAAGATCTAAAAATTTAAGTAACATGTTTTTTGTTATAATAACCTGAGATTTTGAAAATATTTTTGAGAAATGAGAACTATTAATCACCTCTTGTATCTCATATAAATCTAATAGATAATCTAAAATAACCTGGGAAGGCTTATCGAAAACGCTCTCTCTACTGACATAGTTGAATTCCTTACCTAATATAAAGCTTTCATTATTGTATATATTGTATAAAAACTTTTTAATTGTCTGTATCTTATATTTTCTATTACTTCCACCGCGAAAGGATACACTTGCCCTAGCATTATCTCCCTTCATAATCTGTGAAATACTGATAATTGGCTCAAGCTGAAATGTTTCACCTATTAAATGTGTATCTTCCTGTGATGCAAAATAATCAATAATTTGCATTATTTTTCTTTCCTCAGGACATATTGTCTCGGACAGCATAGTTCTTTCTTGATATTTTAATATAAATAATAAGGAGGCTACCACATGCTTACAAGCTCCCTGATCCTTTAGTCTGGAAGGACAATTACAGCTATAATCAAAGGAACCGTCCTCCTGTTCCTCTACAGAGACAGAATATTTATAATTGCCTTGTACCTCAAGACGATAAAGTTTTGCATTATTTGAATAAGATGCACTTACAACACGATTTTCCTTATAGTATTGCAATCCTCTAGTATAAACCGTATCATTAGATGATAAATTTCTAATGCCGGTTCTTGAAATTTGAATCATATCTGCACACCTTTCTTTTATCTAAGCTGCAAAACAATTACCATCTAAGATAATAAATTAATAGCAACCTAGAAATAAAATACTGTATCAAACTATTATACCACAATACAAGAAAAATTGTATTCTATTACACCAATATTTTATATAAAATGCAATTATATATTAATAGTAAAACATTACGAATTAAGTATTACCAGATATTTACACGACACTTAAACTTGCAATTTTCAAAATGATAACTTTATATATAAATAGATTGTATTTTTTGATAGGATATACTAAAATATATAGTTAGAATAATGAAGTAAACCATTGAAATAAATAAAAATGGAGGTTTATATGAGACATATTATTAGTCCCACTGATCTTTCGATTTCTGAGTTAGATGAGCTACTAGGCTTGGCGGAGGATATTATTAGTAATCCTGTGAAATATTCAAATGCATGCCACAGAAAAAAACTTGCAACCCTGTTCTATGAGCCAAGCACTCGAACCAGACTTAGCTTTGAAGCCGCCATGTTAAATCTTGGCGGAAGTATTCTTGGTTTTTCTTCTGCAGACTCCAGTTCTGCAACAAAAGGCGAAAGTATTGCCGATACAATTCGTGTAATATCATCTTATGCAGATATATGTGCTATTCGCCATCCAAAAGAGGGTGCTCCCTATGTTGCTTCCCTCCACTCTTCTATACCGGTCATTAATGCCGGTGATGGCGGTCATAATCATCCCACCCAAACCTTTACTGATTTGTTAACTATAAAAAATCTAAAAGGACGGTTTGAAAATCTAACCGTTGGTTTTT